>JBCDLQ010000048.1:0-9412 GCA_039414335.1 Pseudomonadota bacterium
CCGCGCTGTTGGTACAACCCATTTTCTTGTATTGGATGCCGGGCGTTTTTATCAGCATCATCATCGGGTTGGCCAATGTGATCATGGGTGAGCGGGAGCGACGCAATGCCGAACTGCGTCTGACCCAGGCCGAAGTCCGCCGCCTCGCCCGCGTGGCCGAACGTGAGCGTATCGCCCGTGATCTGCACGACGTGCTCGGCCATACGCTGTCGGTCATCGCCGTCAAGAGCGAACTGGCCGCCAAGCTCGTCGACAAGCATCCAGCTCAGGCCGGCGAAGAAATGCGGTCCGTTCAGAATACGGCCCGCCAGGCCCTGGCCGACGTGCGCGAAGCGATCGGTGGCATTCGGACTCAGGATCTGGACGAAGCGATAGAGCAGGTGCGCAGTGGTCTGCGCGCCGCCAATGTGGAGCTCGACTTCAATCGCGATCCTGAACTGGTCCTGTCGCCCCAGCGCGAAGCGATGCTGGCACTGGTCATTCGCGAGGCCGCCACCAATGTGATCCGCCACGCCCGCGCCACGCGATGTCGCATCGACTTGAAGCGCCAGACCCACGGCGAAGTGTTGCTGGATATCTCTGACGACGGCCACGGCCAAATCAAGCCCGAGGGCGGTGGCATTCAGGGCATGTTCGCCCGCATCGAGGCGCTTGGTGGTCGGCTGGACATTTCTGCTGAAGACGGACGTCGACTACGGGCCGAGCTGCCTGGGGAGCCCGCATGATTCGGTTGGCGCTCGCTGAAGACCAACGCCTCTTGCTGAGCGCGATCGCCTCGCTGCTGGAGCTGGAAGACGATATCGAGGTGGTCGGGCGCTACAGCGACGGGCAGGCGGCGCGAGATCAGCTTGGCGAACTGCGCCCCGATGTGGTGCTGACCGATATCGAGATGCCCAGCATGACGGGCCTGGAACTGGCCGAGTTTCTCAAGAGCGACCATCCCGAAATCCACGTGGTGATCCTGACCACCTTCGCTCGTCCGGGCTACCTGCGGCGGGCGCTCGACGCGGGCGTGCGGGCCTACCTGCTGAAGGAAACGCCGGCAGAAGAACTGGCCGGTGCCATTCGCCGTGTGGTCAAGGGCGAGCGGGTGATTGCACCGGAGCTTGCTCTGACTGCTTTTGATAGCCGGGATCCGCTGACCGAGCGTGAACGGCAGGCGCTGCGATTGGCCGGCGAGGGATCCAGCAACGCCGAGATTGCCACCCGCCTGCATCTCGCCGAAGGGACCGTGCGCAACTACTTGTCCGAGGCGATGAGCAAGCTGCATGCGGAGAATCGAATCGAAGCTTTCCGCATCGCCCGCGATCAAGGGTGGCTCTGATGAGGGCCGGAAGTAGCGAGAACTGACGGAGGAGTTCAGCCGATTATGAGCGGATCAGAATTTCCGAAGCGAGGGGAGCAGACCACCCGGCTGGAGGCCTTTGCCGATGCTGCTTTTGCATTCGCCGCAGCCTTGTTGGCCATTTCCATTGACGAGATCCCTTCGACCTACGCCGAGCTGATGCTTGCCCTGCAAGGTGCGCCCGCCTTTGCCGCCAGCATGACGATCATCCTGATGTTCTGGTACGCCCACAAGAGCTGGAGTGACCGCTTTGGCCTGGATGATCTGCCGACGGCGCTGCTCACTTTTCTTTTGATCATGCTGGTCATGATCTATGTCTATCCGCTCAAGATCTTTCTTCAGGCTGGCTTTTCCGTGCTGACGAACGGGGCGTTGACCTCAGATTTCAGGATCGAAAGTCGCTATCAGTTCCAGGTGTTGGCGACCATCTACAGCTTTGGGTTTTTCGCCATGTGCACGTTGATCGCGGGGCTCTTCGGCCACGCTTGGCGCCTTCGGGCGATCCTGGAGATGCCGCCCGCAGAGTCATTCGATACGGCGGCTACGGCACTGGCCTGGATTCTGGTCGGCAGCTTTGGATTGCTGTGCATCTTGCTCGTTTGGGTGCTGCCGGCTCATCTGACGCACTTTGCCCCGTTTACCTATTTCCTGCTGGCTTTCTTCGGTCCAGCGTACGGGCTGCTGGCGGCGCGCGCAGGACGTAAGCGGGGCTTCGACTGAGCGAACCAATCAAACGGTCCTTCGGGGCGCTTGGCCTGATTGCGCTGACCTGCCAGAATGACGCGCATGACAGAATCTTCCTTCCCGCGCCGCGGCGCTCAAATGACTCGACTTGAGACTTTCGCCGATGCGGCCTTCGCCTTTTCTGCGGCGCTGCTGGCGATTTCTATCGATGAGGTGCCGTCTAACTACCCTGAACTGCTGGTCGCCGTTCAAGGTGCGCCGGCTTTCGCAACCAGCCTTCTGGTGCTGATGTTTTTCTGGCACGGGCACCAGCGCTGGAGTGACCGCTACGGACTGGAGGATTCACCCTCGGTCTACCTGACCTTTGCCCTGATCATGATGGTGATGATCTACGTCTATCCGCTGAAGATTCTGATGCAGAGCGGGTTTTCCTATGTCACGAACGGCTGGCTACCCTCGGGGTTCAACTTCCAGAGCTATTACCAGTTTCGCGTGCTGGTGACGATGTATGCCATTGGCTTCGTAATGCTTTGTATGGTCATGGCGGGCCTCTACTTTCACGCCTGGAGGCAGCGCAAACCGCTGGAGATGTGCGCGCGGGAGGCCTTTGACACTTTGAGCGAGGCCGGACGCTGGCTATTTCCGGCTGCTTTCTCAATGATCGCCATCATCTTTCTCTGGATTCTGAGGGACGAAGCGGTGGTTTATGTGCCGTTTTCCTTCCTGCTGTTGGCCCTTTTCAGTCCGATCAATGATCGGATTGTTCGCGGAATGGCCAGGCGACGTTTTGGGGCACAAGACTCACCATGAGCGCTGCTTTGGACTCGGTTCTCAGGAGTGAAGGCACGCTGGTCGTCAAGATCGGCTCGTCATTGCTGATCAACGATGACGGTCGCCCTCGCGAGCATTGGATGGCGAATCTGACGCAGCGATTGAGTTCACGAGAGGGTCCGATCGTGCTGGTGTCCTCTGGCGCGATCGCCCTCGGGCGTTCGGCGCTGGACTTGGAGTCCCGCCCCAGCCTGCTGGCTCAGGCCCAGGCCGCTGCAGCGGTGGGTCAGATTCACCTGGCCGAGGCCTGGTCACGCGCCTGGCAGGCGCAGGATCGAGTGGCAGCACAGATTCTGCTGACGCTGGGCGACCTGGAGCAGCGACGTCGCTATCTCAATGCCAGAGCGACACTTGAGACCCTGTTGGAGCGCGGCATCGTTCCCGTCGTCAACGAAAACGACACGGTGGCAACGGAGGAGATTCGCTTCGGAGACAATGATCGACTGGCAGCACGTGTCGCCCAGCTGCTGGGTGCCGAGGGGCTGATCCTTCTCAGCGATGTGAATGGTCTCTACGATCGCGACCCGGGTCATCATTACGACGCGCAACACATCCCCCTGGTTGACATGATCACGCCAGAGATCGAGGCCATGGCTGGTGCGAGCGCTTCAACGGACGTGGGCACTGGCGGGATGGTCAGCAAGCTGGCTGCGGCCCGTATTGCGACCGCTGGCGGGGTGCCGGTCTGGCTGGCTTCGGGATTGAGCGATGATCCGATACAGGCCCTGATCGACGGGGGGCGTCATACGGAGTTTGCGGCCAGCGTGCGGCCCCTGGCGCAGCGCAAGCAGTGGCTGTCGGGCCTGCAGCAAGTGGCCGGTACGCTGCTGATCGATTCGGGTGCGGCCAAGGCGCTGCACTCGGGGGCGAGCCTGTTGGCCGTCGGTCTGAACGGGGTGTTCGGGGAATTCGAACGGGGCGATGTGGTCCTGATCGAGGACGAGCGCGGCGTGATTGGCAAGGGTCTCAGCGCCTACAGCGCCGAGGATGCGAGCCGGATTGCCGGCTGCAAGTCCAAGGAAATCGAACAACGGCTCGGCGGCGTCAGCCGGGGTGCGGTCATTCACCGCGACGATATCGTGCTGGAGGGCTGATCGCCTAGAGCACGTTGGGTGAGACCCGCCAAAGGGCGGGTCACCCCTTCAATCAACACAAAAGGAATTCCAGATATGTCGAAATCCAGATGGATCATGGGTGGCTTGGGGCTGCTCGCCTCAGGCGGAGTGATGGCCGCCGGTGAGGCAAGCGGGCCGTTCGGGCTGACGGCCCTGGAAACCTCTTTCTTCGAGGCGCTGGTCCTGATTGGCTTTGCCTGTCTGCTGATTCCCCTGTCGCGGAAGCTGGGTCTAGGCTCGGTGATCGGCTACCTCCTGGCTGGCGTGCTGGCCGGGGCGCTGGTCACCATGTCCTATTCCGAGCACCCGGAAGAGCTGCTGCACTTCGCCGAGTTCGGGGTCGTGCTGTTTCTGTTCGTGATCGGGCTTGAGTTCCAGCCCAGTCGCCTCTGGGAGCTGAGGGGCACGATATTTGGACGTGGTCTGGTTCAGGTGCTGGCCAGTGGTGCGGTCCTGGCGATTCCCTTCTGGCTCTACGGCCTGGACTGGCGTGCCTGTCTGGTCGTTGGGCTGGGCCTGGCACTGTCTTCCACGGCCCTGGTGATGCGCGAAATCGACGAAGGTGGAGAGCGAAGGACCGAGTTTGGCGAGACCGCAATTTCCGTTCTGCTGTTCGAGGATCTCGCCATTGTCCCTCTGTTGATCATGGTCGCTCTGCTCGCACCGACCGGTGCCGATGCGACGGCGGCAGAGACTGCGATCGCGATCGGCAAGGCGCTGGGGGCCATTATCTTCTTGATTCTGGTCGGTCGCTACGGCCTGGACCGCATGTTTTCCGTGCTGGCCCGCACGAAAACGCCGGAGTTGATGACCGCCGGTGCGCTGGGTGTGGTGATTTTTGCAGCGCTGATTATGGCGATGGCCGATCTATCCTATGCCATGGGTGCTTTCGTGGCCGGCGTGATGCTGGCCGAATCGTCCTATCGGCACGAAGTCGAGGCGGATATCGAACCGTTCCGAGCGCTGTTCATGGGCCTGTTCTTTGTCGCTGTGGGCCTCGCTTTGGACCTCAACGCCGTCGCTGACAACTGGCAGATCATCCTGCTGGCCGTTCCGATGCTGATCGTGGTCAAGGGCATCGTGATCTATCTGGTCTCGCGAATCTTTGGCAGCGTCCATCGCCTGTCCCTGCGCATCGCCCTGGCCATGGCCCAGCACGGCGAGTTCGGCTTTGTTCTGTTTTCTGCAGCGGTCGCCGTGTCGATTCTCGATACGGAAACCTCATCGATCGTGGTCACGATCGTGACCCTGTCGATGGCCGTGTCGTCCCAGTCCGATCGCTTGTATCGGCTGCTGGCCGGTGAGCCCGAGCGCAAGACCATGGAAGAAGACTTCTCCGATATCTCCGGCTGTGCGCTGATCATCGGTTTTGGTCGCGTCGGGCAAATGGCGGCCCAGGTGCTGCGCACGGGCGGCGTGCCCCTGACCCTGATTGATCATGATGCTGACCGTGTGATTGCCGCTAAACGCTTCGGAAACCGCGTGCACTTTGGCGATGGTCGCCGACGCGAAGTGCTCAAGGCGGCCGGCGCCGAAGAGGTCCGATTGATTCTCGTGTGCGTGGACGATACGGAAACGATCGATCAGGTCTTCAAGGTGGCCAGCAAGCACTTCCGTAACGCCAAGGTGGTGGTCAGGGCTTATGACCGGCTGCATGCGCTGGCGCTGATGGCCCAGCAGGCCGATGCCGTGGTTCGCGAAACCGCTTCCGGTGGCATTGAAATGGGTGCCGAAGCCCTGCGCCTGATCGGAATAGATGAGGCCGCCTGCGAGGACGCGGTGACCCAGACTCGGGAAGCCGATGAGGCCCGCCTGGCCCGCCAGTTCGAACAGACCCAGCACGCCACGGACCGCCAGACCGTCATGGATTCCGTGGTGCCCGAACCGCTGCATCTGGGGCACAACGACTGATATCGATGGTTCGCGGTCGCTATATCTTCAAGGCAACAAGTGCTGATCGAAGCAAGCTCTGGCCTGTCATGCTCGTTCTGGGCGGAATCTGGTTGACTCTCGGTGTGGTCTTCGTTACGAGAGACGGAGATATGGATTGGCCAGCCATGCTCTGGTTCATCATCCCGCTCTGCGTAGCGAGTGGACTGGTCAACCTGCTATGGGCTCGCTATCCCCAACTGCTCTTCCGAGGAGGGTTCGTGCTCCGAATCGACAAGAATTCGATCTGCCTGTACCCGAGAGCCGGACTGCTGACCCGAGATCGCGATCTGGGCGATCCGCTAGAGGTCATCAGGCGAGAAGACGTGTTGCGCGTCGAGCAGATTCACGAAGCGCGGTTGCCCAAAGACTCGAAGTTTTTCAGCCCCAGGCTCGATTACTGGGCGGCCGAGGTGATCCTGGCCAACCGACGCATCCGCCTGTCGTCGCTGGACTGGCAACCGGATATCAATACGGTCAGTCAGCTCCATGCAAATCACGAATCGGGAATGGATCTTGGCGACGTGCTCCTGGCACCCAGCCAGATTATCGGCCCCATTGATGCGCTGAGGCGAGCCGGCTATCCGATCGTTGCACAGCCGGGAGAGCTTTGAACTCGGCCTGGTGGCCGGGTCTTCAAATTGCCCACACAAGCTGGCGGGTGTTACTGAAAAGGCGCTGCGCAAATTGCAATCATTGAAGTGATCTGCTCCAATCGAAGCTCACTCACGGTGACGGGAGCCTGCCATGACTTCGATTCACGACCCGGACGGCAGGCGTCTGCCGATCAAGATTGATTCCACTTCCAACGGCGAATTCGAGCCGATTCCATTGGGCAAGGCCGAGACCATGGGTAACGCGCTTGCCCAGCAGGCCGCGACCGACAACGCCAGGAAACTCGGCCAATCACGACGACAGTTTCTCGTGTCGACCTGCGGAGCGGCTTCAACGCTGCTGGCTTTCAATGCGGCGCAGGCCGCGATGGGCCGGACCGGCGGAACCTACGCGCTGGCGCAGGAAGCGGCGATGGAAGAAGAGGTCGCGAGTGCGGCGCTCAGCGGCGATGAGTTCATCGTTGATGTGCAGGGGCACTTCGTCAATCCGAATGGAGCCTGGCTCGATCGCTTGCCGGGAGAAGCGCGACCGCTGTCCGGCTTCGAGAACGCTGGCTGCTCACTGGGAACCGGCGATGCACCGCGCGCCTATCTGCAGTGCTTCGGGCCGGATGCCTTCGTCAAGGATGTCTTCATGGACTCCGACACGGACGTGATGGTGCTGTCCTTCGTGCCTTCGACGCGCGAAGGTGAGCCACTGACGATCGAGGAAGCTGCGGCGGCTCGCAGCATTGTTGATGGGCTGGAAGGGACCCACCGCCTGTTGCTTCATGGCCGGGTCAATCCTAATCAGGCCGGCGATGTGGAAGACATGCAGCGCCTGCGAGACGACTTCGGCATCCAGGCCTGGAAGACCTACACCCAGTGGGGGCCGGAAGGTGAGGGCTATTCGCTGATTGATGAAGCGACGGGCGTCCGATTCCTGGATGAAGCGGAGCGACTGGATGTGCCGGTGATCGCAATCCATAAGGGGATTCCCTTCGGACAGCAGAGCTATGAGAACTCCCTGTGTACGGATGTCGGTCCGGCGGCCCAGCGCTATCCCGAACTGAGCTTCTTAATCTACCACTCCGGCTTCATTCCTGGTCAGGCCGAAGGTGAATACGATCCCGAGCGTGGTGAAGGCATCGATTCATTAATCCAGACCGTAGTCGAGAATGATCTGGGTCACGGCTCGAATGTCTACGCCGAGCTGGGCTCGACCTGGCGTTTCCTGATGCGTGACCCCGATTCGGCCGCCCATGCGCTGGGCAAGATGCTGCTGCATCTGGGCGAAGACAACATCCTGTGGGGCACCGATTCGATCTGGTACGGCTCGCCGCAGGATCAGATCCAGGCCTTCCGAGCCTTCCAGATCAGCGAAGAGTTTCAGGAGCGTTTCGGCTATCCGGCGCTCACGCCCGAGATTAAGCGCAAGATCCTGGGCCTGAATGCCCTGCGTCCCTATCGCCTGGAGCAGGATGTCCTGGAACACTACATCGGCGATGATGCCGTTGCCATGACCCGGGCGGACTATCGCCAGATGGCCGATCCCCATTTCCAGACCTTCGGTCCCACCACCCGTCGCCAGTTCCTGAACTTCGGGCACTGGGCGGGCGACGGCCCCTAGATCTGAAAGCAATCACGGGCCGGCGGCTTGGCCACCGGCCCGGTGACCGTCAGATCAGCGCGGCGCCAAACAGATTCCAGTGCCAGAGCTGGGCGCAGAGTATCGGTAGGGCCAATGCATAGGCTGTGTAGTGCAGTCGGCGCCGAATCGTCCACTCGGAACCGCGCCAGACCGGCATCAGGCCGCTCAGGAGCAGAGCGGTCAGTATCAACAGCCCCCACCCTGCGTAGCTGAACATCGTCAGCGCCGTGGGCGGGAAGTCGCTGAGGGTGGCGACACTGATGCGGCTGATGGCGAGCAAGGCGACCAGCGCCAGGATGCCGTAGATCGAGACGCCTACAGCGGTCACGAAGGCGCGGCGAGCGCCCCGTCGACCCGCGTCGGTGGTTTCTGGCTGCCGGCGGAAGCGTTTCCAGAATCCGAGCAGCGTCGTGATGGTGAGACCCACGACCAGCAGGGCAGGCAGCAGAATGGCCCAGGGCATGCCGCGTGCCGTGACTCGCTCATGGGAATGGACGCCGCTCGTGTCGTTCAGGACAATGATCCGACCGCTGTCATCACGCTGAAAATGCACCGTCTGGCCGAGTGCGTTGATGAACGTGTCTTCCATGCCTGCGACGGGATAGTGTCGGTCCGTGTTGCCGTTGATCGTGGTGATCAATGATCCGTCATCAGCGGCCTGGACCGAGGCGGTGGGCTGAATGCCGAAAGCGGCCGTCAGGGTGATGTGCGAGCGACGGTTGTTTCGGTAGTCGCCTGCATACTCGATGAGATCAGCTTCGGTTGTGTTCAGTTCGACCTCAATGCTGCCGCCGTTCGATTCAATCTCGCGTTCGATCATGAGGCGGGACAGGAGGTTCACGGTGCTGTAGCTGCCGCTGCCGCTGTTCTGGGAGGCAAAGATGCCAAAGCCGAGTTCTGGCGCGAAGAGCATCAGGGAATTGAAGTTGCCCGTGGAGCCACCGTGGCCGAAAAGCCCTACGCCGTGGATCGAGTAGTTCTGGAAACCATGGGCGAGATCAGGTGCGCCCGGGCGATCTGTGAATTGGCGGGACAACATCCGTGCATGTGTTGCTTCGGACATGAGACGCTTGCCGTCCAGTTCCCCACCGTTGAGATGAAAGCGCATCCAGCGCCCCATATCGGCGGCGCTGGCGGCAATGCCGCCGGCCGGGGCAAAGGGGCCGATCTGCATCTGATCGCCTGACTCGATCTGGCCGGCAGCGCGACGCAGACCGGTGGCCATGCGCACGGCCATGTCGTTGTCGAGTTGGGTCGGTGGCAG
>JBCDLQ010000049.1:0-9411 GCA_039414335.1 Pseudomonadota bacterium
CAGCGTGCACGGGGCAGGTGCTTCCACTGGCAGCCGCTGGTGAGTTGAAAATGGTGCCCTAGAACATCAGTCGGTGGTCTACCGGCGGCCGACCGGTGGTCGCGATCTATTGAGGCTGGTGGGGTTCGATCGCCGACCACTGCTCGTCTGTGAGCGTGAGGGTCTCCATAGGCGAATCGAACACCGAGACTGCATCGCATGTGCTGAATAGACTTGCAGGGTTCAGACCCCGAAGGTCATTCCGGAGATCCGACCAAGAAACCGCGATTACTGGCGATGAGGGTGGTCCGGTACGTTCGCCGAGAAGGGATGCCACCGGATGGGCCGCGCCAGATTCGCTGCATTTCGCTGCAGTGCGACGGTCTGATGCTGCCAGGGCCGGCGTGATAGTGGTCTCGCCTGCGCTTACATCTGAAACGGCCGCTGCTCCCCAACCGCTTCCATGTGTGCGGTGAATGCGGCCTCAATCGCCGCATAAAATGCATTGATTAATGGATTTTGCGGTGAATAGACGATACAATCACCGCAGAAAGTGCGGCGACAATGGCCTATATCTACGAGAATCCCGACTGGCCTCAGTTCACGTGGGACAGCGAGGCACTCGCCGTGCCGCTGGCGGCTGTGCGCCACAAACAGGGCAGGCACCTCGGAAAGATGGAGGCCCTGGGCTTTGCCCTCCGTACGGAAGCAAACCTGGCGGCGCTGACCGAAGAGGTCGTGAAGTCCTCCGCCATCGAGGGCCAACACCTCAACACCGACGAGGTTCGCTCATCGATCGCCCGTAAGCTCGGGCTCGACGTCGCAGGTCTGCCGGTGCCGGGACGGGAAGTCGAGGGCGTGGTCGAGATGATGCTCGACGCGACACAAAACTTCGACGAGCCGCTCACCGATGAGCGGCTGTTCGGTTGGCACGCGGCCCTGTTCCCAACAGGCCGCAGCGGCATGCACCGCATCACCGTCGGCGCCTGGCGGACGGGCGAGGCCGGACCGATGCAGGTCGTCTCTGGCCCGATCGGCAAAGAGCGCGTCCACTACGAAGCCCCCGATGCTATGCGTGTCCCGGATGAGATGGATCGCTTCCGCAGGTGGTTCGGGGCGCCGACCCGGATCGATCCCGTGCTCAAAGCCGGCGTGGCGCACTTCTGGTTCGTCACGATCCATCCTTTCGATGACGGGAACGGTCGGATCGCGCGTGCGATCGCCGACATGGCACTCGCCCAAGCCGACGGCACGAAGGAGCGCTTCTACAGCATGTCATCAGGCATCGAAGCGCAGCGGAAGGATTACTACCTTCAGCTCGAATCTTCGCAGAAGGGATCGCTCGACATCACCACTTGGTTGGTGTGGTTCCTGGCCTGCCTCGACCGAACCCTCGAAGACGCGGAGAAGTCGCTCGGGGCGGTTCTGACCAAGGCCAAGCTCTGGCAGAAGATCAACGCGGTGCCCGTTAACGAGCGGCAGCGGAAGGTCATCAACCGGATGCTGGAGGATTTCAGGGGCCATCTGACAACGTCAAAATATGCCAAGCTGGCCAAGTGCTCCAACGACACAGCGCTGCGCGACATCCGCGAACTGCTCGATCGAGGCGTCATTTTGAAGAATGCCGGTGGCGGTCGAAGCACGAGTTACCGGCTTGCCGAGTGAAGCACAACTGATTGATGATAGATCGAGAGGCTGGGGGTCAGGCCTTTGCAATCATTCGGACATTGCGAGTTCCTATCATTGCCGTTGCGCCGAAGCCACGGCGAGAATCAGGAACATTCGTCGTGAGTGCCAGTGATTCTGGAGGGGTGACAGTCAGCTCCTCGATCTTCCGGAAGTTGCGGATTGTCAACTCTCGAAGCCACATGGTCATGCCTTTCGGGTGGCCTGCCCGGAGAACCTACTTGCCGAAGTCACAGCGGAGGAGCTTCCCAGCTTCTGTACGAGCATGCAGGCGGGCTCGCACGAATGGCACATGATTGAGTGCGGTGGGCGGCGCGGAAGTCGTTGTGAGGATGTACTGAAATGCCGGCTGACGCGCCGGCCGATACGCCGCCTCCAACTCCGCGATCAGACCCAGAACAGAGTGATACAACTGCTCTTCACTGTCTGCCTGTCTGGGGCTGTCATGAATCCAGAATCGAGGCAGGTGACCCGTCCCACAGACTGAGGCGACGAGACAGGCCAGGTCGAAGCTTAGAACATCAGCGTACTCGCGCAGGGTTGTTCCGGAGTCGGCCACCACCTCGTTCGAAACAGGTCGGAGCCCATCGCCGTCGATCTCGATGCGGCCTTCGGCATTCGGCGATATTGTTCGCTTGAGAACTGAGTCGTAGAACTCCGAAATTGCGGCCTTCTGTTGGTCAAACCTGGAGCGGGCCTGCTTCAATGCGGTATGTGAATCTTCGATCCGTTTTTGCCGCTTCTCACGGCCACCCTCAATTACACCCAAGTCGCGCCAAGCGTCCGCATACCGTTGCGCTTCTTCCTTCCGTGCGGTCCAGCGCCCAATCTGTCGCGTGATGTCGTCGCGAGTACGCACGAAGTTTGCCGTCTCCCGCGAGAATGCCTGGCGACGTGTCGCCGTTTCCTTTTGGGCAACGACGAGTTGCTCCGCGACATCTCTTTGCTCCCTTTCGACAGCCGCGATCTCCTCCTGTAGCTCATTGATCCTCTGTTTGCGCCATGGGTCTGCGATGCCTTGATCGACCATGTTCTTGCCGGGGCAGCCGGCGTCCATAGCCTCGTCCTTTGTCTTGAAATAGCTACATTTCCAGCGAAGCCCGGCAAGCTGCTGAAGCATCGTTTTCGCGTCCTGAGATTCTGCGGTCCGCAGTTCTTCGGTCGTCGCAGCGTGCCGGGCCGTAAGCTCTCGTGACCGCTCCTCCAACGAGCCCTCGTGACGAAGTGCGGCATTCAGGACATCCTCCAACGCTCTTAGTTCGACCCTATTTAGAACGTCGGGGTCTGAGAGAAGGCCCGTCAGGGAAGACACTTTCTGGTCAGCGATGTTCTCGAATGCTGCCGCGAACATTTCACCCGCCGGCTCGTCCTGCAGTTCATCGACAGCCCGTCGAAGGCGGTCTTCGGCTTCCGTGATATAGGCCTCATGCCGACGGGCAAGATCTTCGGCCTGCTGCCGCATGTCGAGCAGCTTCCAATGTGACTCCATCAAGCCGATCTCTTCGGGACCGAGAAGCCCGAGGGCCATGCGCATAACCAGGTACGCATCCTCCCGGGTGAGGGCTCGAGGTCCGGCATGAAGCTGCGGCGCCCGCCAGTCAGCATGATGATCGAAGTGGCAGTCCTGGTCCCTGCTGAGCCAGCCCAACAGGTCTCGCCAGTTAGCACGGCGCCCGGCCCGGGGTAGGTCGATGTCGGCGTAGCACTTAGCCGTGGCCGCGTTCAGGGCATCGAGGAATTGGCGGTATCGAAGCCGTTGCTCTTCATCGAGCAATGTTTTCAGCCGATTCGACCTCACACACCATGAATCCGCGTATCCGCTCTCCAGGCCCAGCGGTCGAGCGACGGCCCAGTCCTCACCACCGACTCGAATCACGGCGAGCACATAGCCCCGTTCCAATTTCTGAGCGATGGCCGCCCGTTGCGTGTCGGTGCAGAATCGGTCCTCGCCCAAGCAGTAGCGGATGATCCTGACCATGAGGGACTTGCCGACGCTGTGCCCGACCGGCTGCGTATCCTCCGGCAGACGCGGCTCTGTGCAGATGATGTTCAGACCCCGACGGAAGGTGATGCGGCGGATGATACTGATGGGCGGCCGAGGGCTCTCGACGAAGACCACTCGGCGCAGCCAGACCGTCGGCTCCGAATACTTATCCGATGGCTCAATTTGCAGATCAGGAAATGGCAATCTCGACTGCGCCAAAGTCTTCGGCTCCTATGTACAGATCCAGCGACTGGCTTGGTTCGTTCAGTATTGCGACAGCCCTCACCGCTTCGTCCGCCTTCACGAACACGGCCTGGCCTCCCGCGTTTAACGTCAACTGATCCTTTGCCGGCGCTGCCGGGCCGAGTTTGACCAACTGCCGTGTCGCGGCGTCTTCGACGATCAACGTGTTCGTTCCAACGAGTTCGCCCAGAAACTCATCCATGTGGCCGACATCGAGCACCTGGCCCGCCTGTCTGTTGCCTGCGGTCTGCTGCTGGTTCAGAACGCGCTGCCGCAAGGCGTCCTTCTGCATCAGAATCATGCCCAAGTCGAGACTGCGTCGGTCCACCGGAGCATTCCAGTTGTACAGCAGCGCCAGGACGGACAGCACGGCAAAGCCGTCCTCGATCTGTTCCGCCGCGACCACCGTGGGTATAGGCACGACGACATGCTCCTCGCGGGGCGGATGGATATGACTGGGCCAATTCTCGGAATCCCACTGGGCCATGGGGATGAAGTTTCCGGCTTCGTCAGTCGGCGGGCCGGGGGGCGGGTCGAGGCGGGTCTGGTAGCGTGCGGCGGGTTCGCGGCCGGCGGCAACGGCGGCGGCGTTGGTCTCGATCACCTCGGCCATCTCGTCGTAGATATCCAGGATAGTGTCCTTCGTGCGATACGCACCAAGGGCCTGATCGTCCTTGCGTTTGACGATGGGAAAGGTGTCCATGATGTAGTCAACGGCTTCACGTGGCGCCGAGAACACCTCCCTGAGCTTGGGGCTATCGTCGCCCCACTTGCCCTGCGGTCCCAGATAGACATGAAAGTACGCAGCGTCCAACTCACATCGCAGCAAGAACCGACGCTCTTCATCCCAACGGTATGGAGGCCCTGTGTAACCAAAGTCCAGTGCAAAGTCTTCCAAGTCCCACGCCGTGTAAGTCAACTCAAGAACGCACAGACCAATTAGGTTCGCCTCCTTCGCCCCTCCCAAGAAGGCAAACAACTCCGCATCATGGTTGGATGGCAGTGGAAGCTGCTTCCAAATTGTCTGGTTGAAGTGGTTTCCTGCGATCTTCTGACGCGACAGATAATCATAGACGAATGAGTTCATCGCCCCGCAAGCTTGAGCGGCTGCGATCGCATCCACGTCTTGCAGCAAGATCAACGAGTGAACGGCTGGCCGTTGTGGCATGATTGACGCAATGGATGTCCTTTCGTTGACTGAGCCAGTGACATCTCGGTACGCGAGATGCCAGCGCCCCGGGAAGCGATCAATCAGCGTAACCTCATCGAGCCAATATCGCGGGCCAATGCCCGTGAGTGGGTCAGCCAGCTCCACATCTGTCATGACTCGAGCATTGCCGTTGCTACGGTCCCCATCCGACACTCCACTGAATGTGGCATAGCGGTGTGAGAACTGATGAATCAACTTAGATTCATAAACGGGCAACAGCGTAGCGTCAGCCAGTCGAAAACAATGGAAGTTTCTAGGGCCGTCGCTTTGTTCGCATATGTCTTCTGCCTGTATAAATAGCTTGGAGTCGTTTGCTGAATTGAAGGGCGTCTTCGGTGTGGCGATTGGTGTGTCTGCCGCACTCAGCGCTGAGAAACGCGCGTAGATGCTAGCAACGAGTGAGGCATCAGAAGCATTCCGAAAAGTTGGGGCGGTCTGGGTTGCTGGGTTGATTCGACAAAGATCTGCGTAGGATAAGGAGAAGTGGCGATAGGACTCTGACACTTCACTTACGCTGCCAAGATAGAAAGCAAAGTCGATCGAGTGACCCGTGCTTCCATTGCCTGATGCGACGAAAATACAGAACTTGTAGCTCCGATGCACTGCGGGAAAGATGCTCTCTCTGTTCTCGAAGTCCCAGATCGAGATCAGTCGGCCATTCTGCACGAGCCTTCCGAACAGGTGCTTATTGTTGTCGTCCGTAGCGATACCCGATGCTATGACCAATCCCACTTGACCATTGCTCGATACATTCTGGCACGCGAGCTCAGCAAAGACTGAATACAGATTGATGCGACTCAGGCCAGTGAGTGGAAATGCTCCCGAGAAACGCAAGAATGCGCTGATACTCAAGTGCTTACGGTATACGACTTGATATGCGGCGTGGTCAGAAGGAGCAATCTCCGCAAGTTCGTCGATCATCTTCTTACGATCCGCCTTCGACGGCGCTGCCGCAATCTCCGGATGCGATCCAGCAAAATACTCTTCGTCTCGGAAGTTAATCTTCTCCCATGGTGGATTTCCCAGTAGACAAGAGAAGCCACCCGACCAGCCAACCGAATCGTCGTCTTCGATTCCGTCCAGCAGCCTAGGCCTGAAGACTTCCGGGAACGCGAGATGCCAATGGAAGAAGCTGTACTCTTCACGCAGTGCAATGAGTAACTCAGCTTCCCCTGGCGCAATGTGATGCGGATTACTTTCCCATCGGCGGAACACCGCTTCCGTGATCTCCAATGGAACATCACGCGTTTTCTTACATACGAACGCCGCACACCATGCATCGGCCAAGAGTCGTGCGTTCTGGTACGGGGCTGAGCGAACCAGTTCGACGTGATGCTGCTCCTTGGCAGCGAGTGCCTCGGACGTCGAGTCGTCCTCGTCCGTCAGGTTGGCGAAAGACTGTATCAGGTTGCCGAGCTTCAACCATTCGGGTTGGCCGAAGGCCAGCAGGCCCTGACCCTTCCGCTCCTCTTTATTTCGGTACCTCAGTTCCCGGCAGATACCCTTGTCATCGCCTTCGATGGGTTTGAATGCATCGTCGGGGATACCGCGCTTCATGAGGGCCGGGGTGGTGCCCAGCAGGCTGTTGCCGCACTGGATGTGGTGGTCGAGGAACGCCAGCGGCTTGCCCGGCTCCATGGCCTCCATCCAGAGCGAGACCTTGCAGAGCTCGACGGACATCGGGTTGATGTCCACACCGTAGATGCAGCGGCCGATCACATCGCGGAGTGCCTGTTGGTAGCTGTCGGGCGAGGGTTCGTCCTCACCGGCGCGTATGCCGGCCAGCCGATGGGCGACGCGGTGCGCGGCGGCGATGAGAAAGTGGCCCGAACCGCAGGCCGGGTCGCAGATGGTCAGGTCAAGCAACGCCTGCTCAGGGTCGCCCTTCTTGACAGCCTGATCGATGACGGGGTCGAGGGCGGAGTCGAGCAGGCAGTTCACCAAGCTGGTAGGCGTGTAGTACGAGCCAGTGGTTTTGCGTTCGGACCCGGCGGCGACTTCGAGCTTGAAGCGTTCCTCGGGCCGGGTTGCCTGCATGTGGATTTGAGGGTGCATCTCCAGCAGGGATTCGTAGACGCTGCCGAGTTCCTCGGGGCCGAGGTTACGGTAGTTGACCGGCATCAACACATTGCGGTCGATGGTGTAGGCGAGCGACCGGGTGGCCTTGAGCAGATCGACGTTGGCGATGTCCTGGTTGTTCAGTTCGGTGGTGGAGTCGTCGCTGAACAGGAAGCTGCCGAGGGCGGGCAGGCCGAGCGTGTCGCACCCGCCGTGGAGCTTGGCGAAGACGAGGCGGAGCGATCGCCAGAGGTCCGGGTGGCGCGTGCCGCGCGTCTTGGCGGCAAGCTTACGAAGACGTTGGGTCGAGTAGTGGTCCGTGTAGAGTCGGCGGGCGTCGATGGGTGCGTCGGGGTGGAACAGCAAGTCACGGTCTTCGGCGACGAACAGGAAGAGCAGGCGGTAGACCTGACGGAGCACTTGGCGGTAGTAGTCCTGAGTGGAGAGCGTGCCGGAGCGGAGCTTCTCGCGCAGTTCAGCATTGGCCGGGTGAGCCACGAAGCCACCGCCCAGAGCTTCGATGGCGTGCTGGACACCGTCGCGGAGTTGGTCGAGAGCACGGACGCCTTGCTGGGCCGCGGTGTTGTGCCATTTCTCCAGCCAGCAGTGCTCTGGGGACTTGCCCTCGGGCGCCTCGACGCGGGACTGATGACAGACAAGGAACAGCAGGAAGAAGTCGCTATAGGCCTCGGAGTCCATCATGGCCTGCAGGTCGAACTCGACGTAAGCCTGGCGGGTAAGCGAGACGTTGTCGCGGATCAGGCGGAGCGTCACGCCGTTGGAGACCAGACCCCAGAGGTGATCGTCGCTGCGGTTGAGCAGTTCCTGCACAAGACTGTGCGGGCTGACCCGTGCGGCTCCGGCGCGGCCTGGCGTGCGTTTATCGAGTTCCTGTCTGAAACTGACCAGGTGAATTGGCGTGTTCTGCCAGTCGTGGCTGATCGGGTAGCTCTTGCCCTCGATCTCGTATGCCTTGCGGGTTATCAGGCGGCCGTATCCGAGTTCCTGGAAGACGATTTGAAGCCAGCGTTCACGGGTGAGCGTGGTGCCCGTGTCGGACTCGGGCAGCGTGTCCATCGCGTCCTTGAAACCCTCCCAAGCGCCTTGCAAGCGGTTCCATGCACGGGTTGCGGCTTCGTTGAGTCGCTCAGACTTGGCGAGGTGGTAATCCTCGGGACGCAAGCCGGGCACGTCGCGGTCACCATCGACGATCCGTCGCAGCAAGTCGGCCGGAAGGATGGCGCCCTCGGTCTTGACGGTCTGGAAGGTGGCCTGGGAACGCCTCACTGGCCACCCCCGCTCGCCGGCAAGTAGACGTAGACGCCGAGTATGTCGGGCGGCAACTCGGGACGGATTTCCTGGCGGACGCCACGCCATCGTGCGGCCGAGCGGACGCGACGGTGGGCATCGAGGAGATGCTTGCCTCGCTCTTGGGCGAAGTTCTCCAAGGCTGGGCAGAGGTCAGGGATGCCGTCGATGACACGTTGGATGAAGTGGCGGGCGGCGTCCCCGTCCGTGTTCTGACTGGGCGTAGTTTCGAGTAGGCTGTTTACGACGTCGGTGGGCAGCCACTCGGCCTTGGCCGGTGCACCGGTGAAGCCGACGACCTGACAGTCCTCCGCGAGCAGTTGCTTCTCTTCGTCACGTTCTCGTGAGACGATGTGGTAGCGGTGGCGAAGCAGAAGCAGTGTCGTGCGGGTCGTTACCTTGTCGGTGGCGATCGCGCCGCACCTCGCGGCGAGGGTGTCCTTGTCGCCATCCAGCGCGGCGTTCAGAACGTGCGTCGCCAAGCCCTCAACGATGGGATGGGTCCGGGTGAGATAGAGGATGCCATCGTCAACCGGCAACTGGAAGCGGGCGTTGAATGTTTCGACGTTGTCGCAGATTTCCCTGAGCCCGAGAGGCGTTTCGGTGAGGTTGAAGGCGGAGTGGTTTGTGTTGTCGACAATGTGCCCGCCGTAATCCGTGACCGCCTCACGGATGAACCGCTCGACTTCTTCGGACGTGCCAATGGCCTCGCGGACCTCCTGCAATTCACGAGAGACCTCTTCGATACGGCCTTGCATGGCTTCCTGGGCGAACATCGTGCGAGATCGCTTCTCGCGTTCAGTTGCGTTATCCCAGTCGCCCTGCAGGCGGAGATTGGCCTCGCTTTGACGCAGGTACTCCTCGAAGCCGGGCAGCAAATCCTGGTCGCTGACACCCGTGTGTTCGCGAAGCAACAGCCCCTCGAAGATTGCTTCGACGACCG
>JBCDLQ010000050.1:0-9373 GCA_039414335.1 Pseudomonadota bacterium
CGGGGATAGAGGCCATCGCTTTCTTTTTAAGGCTATTGATAGTAGCCCGCAACTGAGTAGCCCGTTCCTTTGCGCTTCTCATCAAGAGGTGGATGGAACAATCTCCCTCGGTCGGCAAGTCGATCGACCAGGGAAAGCCGGGCTCCTTGTTAGGACTCTATTTTGACAAGCGGGCGGAATCTGCGATAGCTTTGCAGGTGCCTTGGTAAGCAAAACTACCGTGATCGTCGGATCACTGAATTAATGGAGAGAGTCTTGATGGAGTCAAACAATAACGCTTGGATTGCCGAAGCAGGCCGTCGCGCCGTCATGCTGGCTGCGCTGATTGTCCTGGTGACCCTGTTCTGGGTTTCGATGCTGGTCTACAGCAGCTTGTCGACCTTGTTGTTGGGCGCGATCGCGCTACTCAGCTTGCTGGTCCTGTCGATGGCGACCGCGTGGGCCGTCGTGGCCATTCCGAGTGAACGGGGCATCAGCACAGAGTCCTCTGTCTGAGTTGATCAAACCTCATCAAGCCTGGCCAAGCTGCCGGGCCCGATCAGCGTTGCTTACGTTAACTGAAAGTCAGTGGCGCAATGCCCCTGACTGTCTTTGTTGCAAGCCGCCTCAAAGAAATCGGGCAATGATGTCGGCCATCTCGCAGATGTTGCTGGCACCGGCGAATTCGAGGATCGGAATACGAGTCGACAGGTCGTCCAGCGTCATCATGATCAGTTCCGAGCGCTCCATCGAATCCAGTCCAAGGCTGCTCCAGCTCGCGCACTGACTGAGCTGACCTGCAACGGCGGGTTCAATTTCGGCTACATTTTGCCTGATGACTTCCAGGATCTGATCTCGAGTCATGGGTGGTTCCTCGGCTTTGTCTGAGCACACCAATCATCGGGCGAATCTCGGGTCTGGATCAAGTTTCTGAAATTGCGTGGCTCGATTTCCGACTCCTTTGCGCACGCATTGACAGGTCCCTTGAGGTGGTACTGTCAATGTCGTTTCGAATCCGTCAGTGCCTGATTTCAGACGCGGTCCAGGACCGCCTGAACAGCGATTGCTGCTGTACTGTTCGCAGCAGTACACAACACCTTGGCCTCGTTGCGCTGGAGCATCTATCCCACTGCCTGAAGACCTTCAGAACTGGCGGCCTTCTTCCGTGGGGAGTTCAAAGATTGATCAGCGCTTCATGGTTGCCGTGAAAAATGCGGGGTCATGGATAGAGATGCACTCGTCGCGAAATACCTTGAGTTGACACGAGAACAGCTGCCGCAGCGAGCAGCCGCTCCTGAAGTCCGTTGGCCCGTTCGATATGACCATTGCTTCCAGCGAATCGTGCTGGATCATGTTTGTCAGGGCGTGTGGTACGAGCATATCGCCAAGCCGGCTTACCGTAATCTGACAGCGCGCCAGGCTGCCGATGCCGTGTCGCTCTGCGACCGCATCATCAGCGGCGAGGCCGACCTTCATTGGCTCAATCAGCAATCGCTGGCCTGGCGGGGAAAGCTTCGTAACACAGCAGTGAGCGAGCGTCGATTCTGATCATGCCCAGAAGAACCTCCCCCAGAGATATCGAGGGTGTCGAGGTGGCCGACGACCTGGAAACAGTGGTCACCGATAAGCGTGCAGGCTGGCGCGCCAACCAGGCTAAGGCCCGCCGTCGTCAGCGGCGCTACAAAAAGCGACTCGTTGACGAACTGGTCCTTCGTGCCCGCGACGCAGCCGCAGAAGAGCCTGATTGATTGAGGTATTGCTGTCTCGAATCAAAAAATCATTGTTTTGCCGCTTCGTCACATTAAAATTTGAGTTCAAATGCAGAGGCGTGGCCTCGCGTTGAGGCCATCCTGCCTTTCATACGGATACGAGTTCTGGTAGTTTCGAGGTAGGGATTTTGGGAGTCTTTCCATGGCCAAGTCTTTTTCCTACCTTCTGATACTGTCAGCGACGATCGTTGCCAGTGGCACTCTGTCAGCGAATCAACCGCCGCTGCAGGGTGGTGAATTCACCGTGCTTCGTGCGACGATTGATGCCGGTGGCGGTCAGGCCAGCGGCGGTCAGTTTGTCGTGCGCGGAACCTTTGGCCAGCATGATGTCGGCCGCAGTGGCGGCGGTCAGTATGATCTGCGCGCCGGCTTCTGGACCACGCCGGGCCCACTGGAAGACGCGCTCTTCAAGGATCGTTTCGAGGTCATCGTTCCGCGGATGGGCCAATTCACACCCTGAGCCGCAACAGATCATCAGAGTCGATATGTCGTCAGGCGCATCGGTCAGGTCACTTTCCGATGGGCCATTAAGAGAGGGAAATCCATGCGAGTCTTGATTCTAACGCTATCGCTTTGCATCAGCGTGTCGCTGTCGGCGCAAACACTGTCGACCTCCATTACTTACCAGGGCGAATTGGAGTTTGAAGGCGCGCCGGCCCAGGGCGTGTTTGATTTCGAGTTACTGGTTTTCGATGCTGAAAGTGCAGGTGCTCTGGAAGCGACACTGGTGGTGGAAGACGTCTTGGTTCAGGCAGGTCTTTTCGCTGTGGAGCTCGATTTCGGAACTGGAGTCTTCATTGGTGATGATCGATGGCTGGAGCTGAGCGTCCGTGAAGGAGCCAGCACGGGGGGATTCACTGGGTTGTTGCCTCGGCAGGCTCTGCGAGCGGCACCGTTCGCTCTGCACGCTCAGGCGGTGGCTGAAGACTCGGTAACCGGTGACCAGATAGCGGACGGGACGTTAGGCGCAGCGGACCTGGGTGTTGATTCGGTCGGTGCCAGCGAAATCATCGATTCCGAGGTTCAGGCGCGTGTCTCGGGTATCTGTCCAGCGGGGCAGGTCATGACCAGCGTCGGCATCGACGGCGAGGTGGCCTGTGTCGGGCTGCCAGACGGCGATATCACTGGGGTGATTGCTGGTTCTGGTCTTGAGGGCGGCTGCTTCGACGGTGACTGCACGCTGTCGGTAAACACGGCACAAATTCAGGCCCGGATTACCGGCGCCTGCACAGCCAATCAGGCGATTCGTGTGATCAATTCCAGCGGTGCCGTCGCCTGTGTGAACGTGCCGAGCGGCGATATTACTGGCATCAATACGGCGGCCAATTCGGGTCTGGAGGGGGGGTGCACCGTGGGCACTTGTAACCTGGCCGTGGATCCTACGGACTTCATGGGAACCAACCCTGTTGACAGTGCCTCGACACTTAATCCCGTCACCACGTCGTTGGGAAGCGCGGCTTGGACAACCATAGAAACCCTCACCGTCACATCGGGTAGCGGGCCCGGCCAAGTCTTGGCCATGGCGAATGCGCGGGTGGAATGTGTCGACTGCATTCCGCCCACCTCGCAGGTGAATTGTCTAATGGGGTTTACCAACGCCCCATCGGGAGTTCCTTTGGGAGTCACGAACGCAATAGTGGGCTTCGATAGCAATTCGGTCTTGAGAGACAATACGGTCACCGTCGATGAATTCGCTCAGGGTCCAAATGCGACGAGGGTCTATTACTTGCGTGGGCGATCGACAAATCCAGCGTTACGCTGCCAGTTTGACGACATCACCGCCGGCGGCATTTTCATACCCGATTGATTGATGGCCAGAACGGGGCGTTCGTGAAGTTAGCTGACGAACCTGATCGGTCTCACCACCGTTAAAGAGCATACCGCGAGTTTCAAAGGGACTCATCTAAGCTCTGGTGCGGTGATCGGCGCGCCGTTCATTCAGACTGAGCGTGATGGTGGTCTTACCAACGCAGCAGTCATGTTTCAGTCGAATATATAGGGCGGGTGGGCGCCGGAAAGTGGCGCAGACCCGGTCTTCAGCCGAATCTCTGAAGCAAAATCTCACGCTTAGTGTGTGGTTGGTCTTAAGAGTGTTATTCACCTCATCAAACCCATACTCTGAGGTGAGTAATGAGAGGCTTTCTCTGTTTTCTGCTGTCAATCGCTTGTCGTACTGCGACAGACCAAAACCTGACAACCGCAATCACCTACCAAGGTGAGCTCGACTTTGGCGTCGGAGTCTTCATTGGCGAAGACCGCTGGCTGGAGCTACGCATTCGAGAGGGAAGCAGCGCGGGTGGCTTTACGGGGCTGTTGCCAGGCCTGCACCCTTCGCGCTGCACGCAGAATCCGTCGCCGAGGATGCGGTCACGGGGGCGGAGATCGAGGACGACCCGATTGGGGCTATAGATCTCGGCGAGAATTCGGTGGGGGCGAGCGCGATTGTCGAAACCGAAGTGCAGACTAGGGTCTCCGGCATCTGTCCGCCCGGTCAGGCCATGAGCAGCATTGGTGTGGATGGCCAGGTCGCCTGTGTGGGGATTCCCGACGGCGATATCACGGGCATCATTGATGGAGTGGGTATTGAAGGGGGATGCTTCAGCGGCGACTGCACGCTGACTGTAGACACGGTTGTGATTCAGGCGCGCGTGTCCGGTCTCTGCGGATCGAACCAGGCGATTCGAGCGATCAGTCAGTCCGGCGCGGTGACTTGCGTCAATGTGCCCGGCGATGACATCACAGGGATCACTACGACCTCTCAATCGAGGCTATCCGGCAGATGCACCACGGGCACTTGCTCTTTGTCGGTCGACCCCACCGACTTCAACTCATCCAATCCTGTCGGGAGTGCATCCACGCTAAGCGCAGTCAGCACGCTTTCAGGATCCAACCTCTGGAGACCTCTGGGTCAATTCACATTGGGTGCTACCAATCGAACGGGAGAATTGCTCTTGATGGCCAATGCCGATGTCACTTGCCTGGGTTGTCCTACGCCAAGCGGGACCATTACCTGCAAAATGGGATTCTCCAGAAGCCCGAGCGGCGAACTGGAAACGTCTGGTAACAGTAGAACCATCGTCGGTTTTGATGACAACACCTTTCGAACCGACAACATGGCGAACGTAGAGGAATTGAGCGCTAGCGGCGGCAGCGTGCTGACGGTGTATCTCGTGGGTCGATCTGCGGCCGGCATCTCGGGTCGACAGTGTCTTTTCGACAATATCAAGATCGGCGGCATCTTTGCTCCGAACTGAGCGCGTGAGACTTAGTCGTCTTCGACCTGCTCCACGATCAATCGGTGCGCCGTGAGTCGCAACGCGTTGACGCGAATAAAGCCGCGCGCATCTTCCTGGTCGTAGCCGCCGGCAATGTCCATTGAGCTCAGGTCCTGGTCGTAAAGTGAACTCGGGCTGGAGCGACCTTCAACAATTACGTTGCCCTTGAACAGGCTCAGGCGCACTTCGCCATCGATGAGTTCAGAGGACTTCATGAACGCCGCTTCGATGAAGTCCATTTCGGGGGAGAACCAGAAGCCGTTGTAGATGATCTCCGTGAAGCGCGGCGACAGCATGTCGCGCAGGCGACGGACCTCGCGGTCCATGGCGATGCCTTCCAGATCGCGCAGGGCAGCGTGCAGGATGGTGCCTCCGGGTGTTTCATAGACGCCGCGCGACTTGATGCCAACGAAGCGGTTCTCGACGATGTCGATGCGGCCGATGCCATGCCGGCCGCCCAGCTCATTCAGGAAGAAGACCAGCTCGACGGGATCTGAAACCTTCTTGCCTGTGCCCAGGTCTTCGACTTCCACAGGCACGGCATCCTTGAATCGAACGATCACCTCATCAGGTTCATCGGGCGTGTCCTGCAGGGCTCGTGTGAGCTTGAACATGTCGGCGGGCGGCGCCACGTCGGGGTCTTCCAGGAGACCGGCCTCATAGGAGCGATGCATCAGGTTTTCATCGCTGGAGTAGGGCTTCTCGGCGGTGGCCTCGACCGGGATCTCGTGCTCGGCAGCGAAGGCCAGCAGGTCCTTGCGGCCCTGGAATCGGGACAGAAACTCTGGGTCCTTCCACGGGGCGATCACCTCCAGATCCGGCGCCAGTGCTGCGAAGGCCAGCTCGAAGCGAACCTGGTCGTTGCCCTTGCCCGTTGCACCATGAGAGACGGCGGTGGCGCCGACCTTGCGCGCGATTTCGACCTGCCGTTTGGCAATCACCGGACGGGCAAGTGCCGTACCCAGCAGGTACTGATTTTCGTAGACCGCATTCCCGGCAATCGCCGGGTAGATGAAGTCGGTAACGAATTCGTGCTGCAAGTCTTCGACAAATACCTCGCTGGCGCCAGTCTGGCGAGCGCGTTGCTCGATATCCTCGAAGTCTTCCAGCTGACCGACGTTGGCCACATAGGCGACCACTTCATAGTCCTGCTGGATCAGAGTCTTGAGAATGCAGGCGGTATCCAGACCGCCGCTGTAGGCGAGGACGACTTTTTTCTGGCTCATGGCAATGGGTCTGAGGGTTGGTCGACCAGAGGATAAGGGGCGGGCGTCAAAGACACCAGTGGTAACACCAATCTCCTGGATTCGATCGCTCTGGCCGGTCTATTGATGAGGTTCCAATGGCTTCGGTATGTCGATAACGCTGAGGCGTTCACCCAGGCGATAAGCCGCATAGGCGAATGCTGCGGCTCCGATCGTTGTGAGCGTCTGTTCAAACCAATGCATTGCGATACTGTAGTGCGAAAATTGGGCGATCGGGATCAGGGCAAAGACCATGGCCAGGTTGACCGTAAACAGCACCGCGACAAGACGTTGCTCGTTTTGCCAGGCCGTCATGAAGAGCATCACGGTCAGGGCGATGTTGGAGAGGCTGGCCAGGCTCAGGGCCGGCAGGAACCAGCCTCGTTCGATGCCAGCGTCGACTCTGAAGAGGGCTAGGGCAGCGGCGACTCCGATAATCGCCAGCGGCATCAACCAAAAATCCTTGTTGATCGACTTCTTCTGTCGCTGCCTGCGGCTGGCCCAGATGCCGGCGGCCAACAGTGCGAATCCCGGTGCCATGAGAGGAAAGAGCAGGCTGGCCAGCCAGGTCAGATCATGGGCGCTCAACGTAACAACCAACTTCCAACAGGCTTTTGTCATACCAGCGGCGAACACGAGCGTCGCTCCAACGGTTGCCAGAAATGCCCAAGGCACGCGATGTTTTCGAACCAGGGCAGCGAGAGAAAAAACGCCGATGCCCGTTAAGACAACGGGAACAAAATCGTAGAGTGCTAGGGCCAGGCTGAAGTCTTCCATCGATGTTCCAACTGCCGGTCAGTGATGTTCTCAGCAGATCAATCGTCTGAGGCTGACGAGTCTATCCGGATTCAGGACTTCGCTGCAGTCAATTGAGCAAATGAAGTGGTTGCCGGAGGAGGTTCGAGGAGAAGAGGCTGTCGACAAGGGGTGTCGATCCTGAGTTGTTATCCGAACCACTTGGATGTTCCTGCGACCTAGTTTTCCTTCACACATTGGCGACAATTCCTTGATGTGGCGTTTGCAATTGCTACTGATAATTATTCTCGTAGTCAGAGGCACCGATGTCGTCAAGCGTGTCGAGGTAAGGAGTGAGGAAATCTTCCGGAGCCGACCGTTTGTGTTGAGATTTGTGCGGCGACAACACGCTGTGCGGGCTGAATTTCAGGAGATTGTGATGGCGTCCGATGCCAATGTGATGAATCAGGAACTGGATACGGTGAACGGCCGGGCCAGATTGCTGGATAAAGCGAAGCAAACCGGCGGAATGCCAGGGCTCGAGTGGACGGCACGCGCCGCCCATTGGCTGCTCAGAATCCCCCTGGCCGCACTGATTTGGCAGTACGGCATGCAAAAATTCCCGTCGGCTTTGACCAACCCGGGGGATTTCGGCGTCCCAGCCTTTCTCTACACGCTCAACGCCTTCGCTGAAGTGCTGGGTGTAATCGCGCTGATCGTTGGTGGTGTGGTGCAAACATGGCGTCCGCGAAACGCCTGGATTTCCCTCGGCGGTGATCTATTGACGCGTTCGGCTGGCTTCGCGCTGACCGCGGCCGTGGGCGGTGTGATTGTCTTCTTCCATTTGAACACGCTGACCCTGAATAGCCCACACTTGATGTATTTCGGTCTGGCCGCTTACTTTTTGCTGAGAGGCAACACGATCGGCGTCGATCGGGCAGGCCGCTAAAGCCCGTCTGCGGTCGGATGAGGGTAGGGGCCCGCGTGCTCCTACTCGTCTAGCGATTCGATTCAATGCGCTGTTTGATCTGGTCCAGCCAGCTGGATTGAATGCCAAGCGAAAAAGCTCTGGACAGCACTTCCAGAGCCTCTTCCTCGCGATCAATTCGTCCCAAGACAACGGCATAGTGGCCGAAGGCGTCGTGCAGTCCCCAGGTCGGTAGCCAAGGTTGCTCTGGGTCGGGTTCGAGGCTGCTGGCCTCCAGAATAGTGAGCGCGCGCCCAAGCCGCCGCTCGGCACGATCAATATCGCCGCCCCAGATGACCGGCCTGTTGTAATCGCTCACGCCGGCGAGCATCAGCACGCGAGGATTGTCTGGGGCCAGCAGTATCGACTCGTCCAGTGCATTGCCCGATCGCGAGCCGTAGCGCATGCCGGCCATCATGCCCCCTGAAGCCGCCATGCGGCCCAAGCATGACGACAGCAAGGCATGGGATTCTCCGGAAGTCTCGCCAGCGTCGATGGCGGCTTCGCTGTGTGATTTGCACGCTCTGGTTTCTTCCTTCTGCAGGTCTTCGTCGGTCTCGAGATTGACCAGCAGAAAGGCGATGTAGGCCTGCCAGTAAGCAGTCCAGTCGGTCTGGCCTGTGTCCGTGCCCGAGAGACCCATACGGATCTGTTTCAAGGCGTTCGCATCATTGCCGCGGATCGCGGTTTGAATCTCGTCTTGCAGTAACGTCCAATCGACGGCTTCCGCCCGTGGACTGTCTGACAGCAACAGCACAACGATCATGATCAAAACGCGATTGAGCATTTCCTTTACCTCTGTAATCAGGAGTCGACCATTGAACCTTACGCCAGGTTGAGGGCACTGAACAGTGACGGGACGCGTGATCTTCGCGTGACATCTGTCACTGGCTGAACAGGTCATCCAGGTTTATAGTCGGGCTACGCTCGAATGAGTCCAACCAATAAGGCGCGGGGCATGGACAGAAGCGATACTCTAATAGACCAACTGCGCATCGACGATGCGTCGCGAGAAGAGCCACGAACACGCTGGGTTTGGATCGTCCTGATCGTGGCCCTACTTCTATGTGGAGCGATCGGTGCCTGGTACTGGTTGAATCTATCGCGTGCGCTCGAAGTGACCGTGATCGCACCCGATGTAATCGAGGTCGGTTCCAGCGCGCCCGTCGCCTCAGTGCTCGATGCGTCCGGGTTTGTTGTCGCGCGCCGACAAGCTACGGTCGCTGCGGAAGTCACCGGCAAGCTGACTGAAGTCCTGGTTGAAGAAGGAATGACGGTCGAGGCGGGTCAGGTCCTGGCCCGTCTCGACGATGCGACAGAGCAGGCCAGGCTGGACCTTTCACGTGCCCGACTGAGCTCCGAGCAGCGCATCGTCAGAGAGATCGAAGTCAGCCTTGCCGACGC
>JBCDLQ010000051.1:0-9215 GCA_039414335.1 Pseudomonadota bacterium
CAGCGTGATCCACGGCTTCTTGTTCAAGAGCGACCAGCGCTTCGAGCTCAAGCAGTCTCAGTCTCCAAGGGTGGTCGTCTGAATAGGCGGCTTCAAACTCAGCAATGGCACGAGCGAGTCCCAGAGCTTCAGGATCAAACTCGCCTTGTAGAACTTGATTGGCGATAGCCGAGGGCCAGACTCGATGGCGGTATCTCCGGTGATC
This sequence comes from Pseudomonadota bacterium, assembly GCA_039414335.1. Classification (GTDB taxonomy): domain Bacteria; phylum Pseudomonadota; class Gammaproteobacteria; order Xanthomonadales; family Wenzhouxiangellaceae; genus Wenzhouxiangella. The sequence continues at coordinate 206 of JBCDLQ010000051.1, forward strand.
GACTAGCGCACCCAGAGCCAGATCGAAGGCTTCTGCGGCGGACTGAAGCTCACCCATTCGCAAAAAAGTTTCGCCACGGTATCCATCGTTGAGGCCGATCAGAGGATCGGCGTCACCGAAATGCTGCCGCGTAACTGCTGACGCAAGATCGAGCACCTCAAGTGCAGCCCCGAATTGGCCCTGCTGCGATCGGCGATTGCCGAGGCTGCTATAGGTGGTCGCCATCTGCGCATCGTCTTCGCCGAAAATCTGAGCAAAGTCGACGGTAGCCTGTTCGAGCAGGGCCAGAGCTTTGGCGCCACGTCCCGCGCGACCGAGAAAGATCGCTAGGTTATTGCGCGAAGTCGCAACCTGCATGTGCGGATCGCCGTAGAAGCGAATCGCCATTTCCAGCGCCTGTTCGCCGACCTCGATCGCGCGAGTCACCTGTCCGGTGTAAAAAAGCACCTGTCCGTAAGTATCGGTTGCATAGACCTGGTCCACGCTGCCATTGGGCGCCACGCGGGCTGCCTCAGACGCAAGTGATTCGGCAGCAGTCAGATCATCTTGCATGACTTTAAGCTGCGCGTAGCTGGCGCCATGGAAGGCCTGCATGGCCGGTGTCATGGCCTGTCGCTGCAGGTGCGCCCGCTCAAACAATTCAGTCGCGCGCTCCGTATCACCAGTCTCCAGGCGCGCGTTAGCCCAGCGAACCAGGGTCTCTAGATTCTCTTCTTCAGACCAGGAGGCTTCGAAAAGCGCTGCGGCCTCTTCCCAGCGCCCCAGATTGCTTTGGACAGCGCCGAGCGTGTCTAGCAGTCTTGCGGCAACGCGAGAGTCCTCTGGCAAATTACTACGCAAGGTAATCGAACGATCGTCCAGCACGCGGAACAGGTCATCGCCCGTAAAGGTGGTGGAGCCCGGGTCCACCGCTTCAAAGAGCGTTTCAAGGAAACTCGTGACCGTCAGGGACACATCCCGTTCTTCGCGGGCTTCCTGAAGTTGCCAATAGAACAGTGTGGTCGCGCCGAGTGTGAGAGCGGTTAAACCGCCGACAAGCGCGCTGGCCAAGGGGTTGCGGCGGGCCATCAAAGCGAAGCGTTCAAAACGTCCCACCGGCTTGGCTTTGATCGGGCGCCTGTCAAGCCAGGCTTCGATGTCATCGCCCAAGGCATCGACTGAACGATAGCGCCGTCCTGGCTCCCTGTGCATGGCGCGCGCTATGATGGCGTCCAAGGAGCGATCGCCGCGTCCTGCATGGCTTGGCGCCGCCGGCATGGACTCTGAGATTCTCCGTTCGAGTTGGTAGCCAGACAGGTCGGTGACGCCATAGGGGCTATCTTCTGCAACCAATTCATAGAGAACAACGCCTAGAGAGTACTGGTCGCTTGCGGTGCCCAGATCCTCGCCTCGAAGTTGTTCAGGGCTGGCGTAGCGAGGCGTCATGGGAGCGACAAGTTGCGTGAGCTCCGGGTCTTCATCTGCTTCAAGCAGCTTGGCGGTGTTGAAGTCCAGGAGCTTCGGGTTACCCGTTTCAGTCACCAGGATATTCGACGGCTTGATGTCTCGATGGATGACCAGCCGGCTGTGCGCATTCTGAACGGCTCGACAGACTCTGATGAACAATCTTAGGCGGTCCGCGAGACTCATCGTCGATGCCGCCAGATTCAGCGAACGCCCCTCGACGTATTCCATGACCAGATAGGGCACACCGGATCTGAGGCGGCCCGCGTCCAGGAGGCGCGCGATATCAGGGTGGTCGAGTTTCAGGAGAATGCGTCGCTCTCGATCAAAGCGACGCGCGATTTCTGCATCATTCAAGCGATGGCCGGGTATCAGCTTGATCGCAACTTCAGGTCGAAACTCACCGTCAGCACGCTGCGCCAGCCAGACTTCACCGAGCCCTCCGCGGCCGAGGAGCCGGTCCAGCAGGTAAGGGCCGATCATCTGTCCTTGCGTAATACCACTGAGGCTTGCTCTGGCATCAGAACCGCTTGGATCACGCTGCCTCGTCGTATCCGGCATGGGAAGTCTCTTCAGTCCTTGAAATCAAGGCCGAGCGCGCGGGCCTTGTCATAGAAGGTTGAACGGCCGATGCGCAAGAGTCGGCAGGCATCACTGATATTGCCATCGCTGGCCTGCAAGGCGGTCCGGAGCGCTTGTGCCTCAGCATTTCCAACCCAGGTTTTCATCGAAAAATCGGCGTCGCGCCCCGTTTTAAGTTCGTCTGGAAGCTGCGGTAGGTCCAGTGGCTGCCCGTCGTTCAAGAGCTGTACGGCACGATCAATTGTCGATTTAAGCTCGCGAATGTTGCCGGGCCACCTATGCTGAATCAGCGCGGCCATCGCACGGGTGGTGACTCCGGGACTCAAGCGTTCTGATCGGGTGCAGGCGTCCTGAAAAAATTGGATTAACAGCGCCGGTATGTCTTCAGCTCGCTGAGCCAGGGGCGGGAGATTCAAAACGTGCGCGGCCAGTCGAAAGTACAAATCATCACGGAAGGTTCCCGTCCTTCGCGCTTCTTCGAGATTGCGATTAGTCGCCGAAAATACGCGAACGTCGACCCTGCCGGGTCGACGACTGCCGACAGGGATCACTTCACCGCTATCAAGCGCCCGAAGGAGCTTGGCCTGAAGCGTTGGCGGCATTTCACCGATTTCGTCGAGAAACAGCGTCCCTTTATTGGCTTGCGTGAACACGCCGGCCCTGGCTTCAACGCCCGTTGCGACGCCCGATTCGATGCCGAACAATTCGGCTTCGAGGAGCTCGTCGGGAATGGCTGCGCAGTTGAGTGCGTAGAATGATTGGTCTGCTCGCGGCGAGTGATCATGCAGCCAGTGAGCCGTCCATTCTTTGCCCGTTCCTGATGGGCCACGAATCAAAATGCTCAAATTGCTCTGCGCGATCCTGCTGGCGTCCAGCAGTTGTTGGTGCAGTTCAGGTTGTAGGGTTCCGGTCTTTAGCTCGATTCCATTCGAGTGGATTCCTGGCGCTGCAGTTTTTGGTGATGGCACCATGGACAGCATGCGCAGCAGCGCGTCCGAAGGGGGATCGTCAACAACGCCGTAGAGCTGCCAGGCATCCGATTCAGCCAGTCTCTCTAGGGGCTTCTTGGACCGGCCGGCCGATGCCACGATGGCGGCCGTATCGGTACGACGTAGCTCGAGAGCGGCAGCGCCGAGCGCCTCGCGAAGGCCCGCGATCCAAGGGGCGGCCGGAAAGGAATCACAAGCCTTGATGACCGATGCCAGGGCCGTGGCCCAGAGCGCTGCTTCGCGATCTGCACGCAGGGTCGGCGGGGCCGGCATGTCCGAGTGAGGTTCGATGCGAGCCCCCGATCTTGCCAGCAGCGTCAGTCCTTCATCAGCGTCGGGTAGGAGCCGAAAAATATGCTCACCAAAGGCCAGCTGCGTAGCTTGGGTCAGTGCACAGGCGGTCATACGCTGCCCATCGACCCAGGTGCCGTTGGTCGAGCCAAGATCTCGCACGATCATGCCGCCGTCTTTCAAGACCTCGAGGGCACAGTGTTCACGAGAAATTCCCTCCAAAGGGATCGTGATATCAGCACCGCTCCGCCCGACCGTGTGTTGGCCGGGCTCAAGATAGAAGCGCAGGCGATCAGTGGGATCATCCGCAGCCTCAAGAATGTATCGATAGCGGGAGGTCAAGATCAGTCGCTCTTGAGTTCTAGCGTTGTATTTTGCCATGCACCCAGGTGCCAGGCTCTAATCCATCTTCCAGGCGTGATTACGCAGTCTGTCGGAATGTAATGAGAGAACGCCTGGTCTCTCTAATGGTGCGCTTAAGAAGGCGCTTGCAGCGACGCGATAGTAGCGCCGATGTCGTTAATCAGCGACTTCGTGTCGTTATTGGACTCGTCGAATCGTCTTTGATTCGCTATCCCGCACTGGCGTTTGGCAAAGTGCGCCGCTAACCATAATGATGTCGCCGAATGGCTTGAGCGACGAGCCATAAGCGGTCTTGACCCCAGGTTTCGAGGAGACATCGGCCCGTGCCATCGGACAGTCGATAGCTGGGTACGCCCCAGAGTCCGCTCTCATCGAGACTCAGCCGATTGTCTTCGAGTAGTGCTTCCCAGCGATCGTCTCTTTGCTGCATCTTGGCCGATTCCCAGTCCAGTCCCGCGGCTTCGACAACTTGGCGCAAGCCGCGTTGCGTATTGGTATTGACCCCAAGGGCGAAGGCGTGGCGCAGGAAGCTGGATAGCAACTCATTGCCGCGGCCTTGTTTGAGGGCCCAGGGGTAAAGGGCGTAGCAGCGGCGAACTGGGTTTCCGATAGGGTCACGGAAATTGCCGTAGGGAACCCCACGTCGCAGGGCTTCGCGGGCGGTGTCGAAGAAGATATACAGCCCTTTTTCCAGTGTTACGGGGACGCCGCGCATGACCATGGGCAAGACGGGTCTCGTGTGCAAGCGGATGCCGCTGCGTTCAGCCAGCGCGAGCGTTTCGTCGAAGACGATAGCGGTGTAGGGGCTGCGCAAGGAGGGAAAGAATTCCAGCGTGAGATCCGAATTGGGCACCGTGGTTCCTGGGTCTACAGCCGGGCAGGGTGCGAGAGCTTCATTACCTGGAGCAGCATCCAGCTCAAGTTCGCGCAGTCGCTGCTCCAGATAGTGGAGTCGATCAACGCCCCAGTACCATTCGCCCTCGTAATGAAACATGGCACCGGCATAGTGCTTCAGCGTCGCGCGACGAGACGTCCCCGCATTCAGAGCGTCGGTGACCTGCTGCTCATCGACCTGTCCCAGGGCGTCGGCGAGTTGTTTCAGATCATCCGAAGATCCATGCCAGAGCGCTCGACTGACCTCGGCGAGATGGCGCACTCTGGACTGATCATTCATTCCGGCCAGAATCGCCTGAGCCAGATTGATCAGTTCAGACGCAGGAGCTTTCGCGGGCTTGGGGAATATCAGTCCGTACTGCGCAGCGATTATAGCCGAGTCCCGTCGAGATACGGCCAGCAGTCTTTCGGCGTCCATCACGTTGCCGCCTTCCGGACCGCGGACCAGGTGACAGCGAACGACAACTCGATAGCGTTCTTCGAGTCGGGCCAGCAGTTGTGCGGTCAGGTGACTGTAGCCGTCATCGACTTGATGGAAATATTCGACAAGGTGCGGGCGATTTTCCCGGTCTCGCTGGCGCTCGAACTTGACCCGTCGACTGGCAATCTGCTCTGGCCTGAATCGCCGACTGACGAGCGTCGATAGTATCCATCGTCGAAGAAAAGACGGATCCATCGTTGCCGCGCCCCCTTGCTCAGTGAAGGTCTTGGATTGACCGGTCATGAACAGTGCGCCCAAAGGAAACGGGCCTGTCGAGGAAACGATTGCATCTCTTTTCCCTTGTTTCGTCTTGATGACCAGAGGGCTGAGCATACTCTGACCAGGCCCTTGTCTGAAGGAATAAGGGCTTTCAGTGAGAATCGATGAAATTATTGCAAATAATAATCATTTGCATATAGAATCCCTTCTGAACTCCAGAAATTGCTGGTCCGTTATATGTCTACTCAACTCAGCGCCGACGCCACGACCGCATCAGCACAGGCCGACTTACATTCACTGAATGGGGTTCCCGAAACCATGCTTTGGCCACTTTGGAATCGGGCTGCGGAACAACGTCGAGCGGATCGCTTGATCGACGATCCAATGTCGAAAGATCTCGTCGAGTATATGGACTATGACTTTCGATCCCGCTTCGGTCGCCCGTCTGTTTTCTTTCCTATCCGCGCGCGCGTTTGTGATGATCTGATTTCGGCCTGGGTCAGGCGGCAAACTCAGTCAGTACCCGTTGTGATCTCCCTGGGAGAGGGCCTCGATACGCAATTCTGGCGCTTGGCTGAGGGGCCTCTCCGCTGGTTCAGCGTTGATCTGCCGGAGTCAATCGGAGTCCGAAAGCAATGGTTGCCGGATCACGACTGGGTTGAATACGTTTCATGCTCGGCGCTGGATTCGGCCTGGATGGAAGCAATACCAGCCAACACTCGCCCCTTCATCGTAGCCTCCGGACTCCTGATGTATTTCGAACCTGATCAGGTGCGTACTCTGCTGACTCAAGTGTCTGAGCGGTGGCCGGGTGGAGAAGTCTTCTTTGATGCCATCACGCCCTGGGCGTCGCGCAAGTCCCTGGCAGGATGGAAGGTTACGCCTCACTACACGGCACCACCCATGCCCTGGGGGATCACCGTTGATGAGCTGCCGGCTTTCATTGAGCGTATCCCTGGCCTTGAACCCGTTTCCGTTCGACACTACGGGGAGGTGTTCCCGCGACGAACGCGCCTCTATCACTGGCTCGGTAAAATCGGCCCCGTGCGACGAAAGTTCGCGGGGTCGCTGGCGCACGCGCGAATCGTCGATTGATGACTCCAGCCTATCGTCTGGTGTCTGGGTCTACATTCTCGGCAGCCACATGCCCATCGTCGCGGCGAAAATTCCGACGCTCATATAGACCGTCAGCAACAGCAGAGTCAGTGTGAATGCCACCTGCATGGCAGCACGCTGACTGCGCTGAACATGGAAGTACCATTCCAGCATGGCCAGGGGCACCAGGTATTGGGCAAATCCGAGCACGTAAAGGAAAGGCCCCGTGAAGGTGTCCCAGTCAATACCGATTCCGCCCGTCAATGTCGCCCAGCCCATCAGGCCGATGCGGAAGAACCAGACGGCACTGGCGGCCATGAACAGACGCATTGCCCAGCGACGGTGGACACTGAACTGGCGAGCCATGGCGTAGCGCAAGGCCAGCGCCCCGAAGACGATGATCAGCACCGCATCAAGGGAGATGCCCAGCTGGGAAATGACATCACCGATCTGGGATCGGTTCCAGGTCATGTAGAGACCACCCACGGCCGACAGCATACAGGTCATCAGATAGCTGCGGCCTAAGCAGCGGTGGAAAACCGGAAAGCGTTGCCGAATGGCTGGAATCAGCTGTAGGGGGCCGCCGCCGATCACGATCGCTGCCATCAGTACGTGGCTGACTGAGGCCAGGTTGCCGATGAAGTCGCCCTCGACAAAGCCTGATGGCAGGTGCATGCCCTCAAGTCCTCGCAAACCGCTCTGCGCGATGGGAGGAAAGAACACGGCCACAATATAGGCCACGAAGATGAAGGGACCGATTGCGGCCAGGATGAACCAGAGCTGGACCGCATGACGGGTTGCCCGCCGAGGCCAGGTGAGAGCATCGGGCCGTGATTCGAACGCCAATTCGTTCATGTTGGTTTTCCATGGGGACTTGAACGATAGGTTGCCGTTCGGCCGCCCATTGGTCATCGGCCAGCAGTGTGATTCGCGTCTCCTACTCAAGGAGGAGATGGTGGTCCGTCAATTCCTACTCCTGGCTTATGAAACCGCTGAATTCGTGGTTTACTCTTGGCGCATGTCCACAACCTCCTCTCCATGGATCGGTCGCCGAGCGAGTGTTCGACGTGCCTGAGTTGCGCGCTGAGGAAGATGGCGGTCTGGCGGAACCCCGGCCGCCTTCGGCTGGTCCCTTCGAACGCTGGCCGATCCTGACCGATCTGTTGTTGGGCTTGTTGTCTCTGGCCGGTACGCTGTCGATCTGGTCTCGGGCCGACTGGTCGCTGGAATCGCTCTCTGGCGTGACCGCTTATCTGCTCGCGTTTCTCGCGCATTTTGCGCTCTTATGGCGTCGAAACCATCCGCTCGCCGTTCATGGCCTGGCCCTTGCGGTCTTCGTGGTGGTCGAGTTCTTTCTGTCGGTCGAAGGTCTGGTGGCCTTGATGGTTACGCTCTACAGCCTGGGCCGATATGAGGCCGACAGTCGGACCAGTCTGCTGGGTGCTTTGTTCGCCGCCTTTCTGATCGTGATACCTCTGAAACCGCTCAGTTTGCCCAGCACGGGAGCGCTGACTTCCGGGGTCTTCGTCATGGTCGTCTGGTACCTGGGTCGACGACTGCGCTTTCGCGGCGAGTATCTAAGACTGCTCAAGGAGAGGGCCGATCAAATGGCCCGTGAGCGGGACTCCGAGGCCGAGCGAGCGGTGGCCGCCGAGCGGACGCGCATTGCCCGGGAGATGCATGATGTGATCGCCCATCAGGTGAGTCTGATGACCGTTCAGGCCGGTGCTGCACGAACGGTGATGAGCCGCGATCCGGAAGCTGCCGGATCAGCGATCGGGGCCGTAGAGCAGGCCGGTCGACAGGCCCTGGCGGAGATGCGCCATCTGCTGGATGTGCTGCGTCCGGTCGAGAAGGAGCAAGCGCTGGGCCCTCAGCCGGGCCTTGCGGATCTTGGGGCGTTGATTGAGCGCGTGCGCGAAGCGGGACCCGCCGTTCGACTGGTTCTGCCCGACGATGCCAGTGAGCTATCGGCCGGATTGCAGCTGGCCTGCTATCGCATCGTGCAGGAGGCGCTGACCAACGTGATCAAGCACGCGGGAGACGAGGTGAGCGTCGAGGTCGAGGTGGCACTCAATGACAATGGCTTGCATATCGCGGTGCGTGACGATGGCCGCGGCGCCTTGAGTGAGCACAGCGGTGGTCACGGGCTGACGGGTATGCGGGAGCGCGCCGAGATGCTGGGCGGCTCGCTCATCGCTGGTCCGGCGGCTGAAGGGGGTTTCAAGGTGATGGTCCAACTGCCGATCGAGGAGGATGTGGAATGAGTCTTCGCGTGCTGGTTGTCGATGATCAGAGCCTGGTTCGGCGTGGTCTGGCCATGGTGCTGGACAACGAAGACGATATTGACGTGGTGGCCGAAGCCGCCACAGGTGTCGAGGCCATTGCCGCGACCAACGAACACCGGCCCGATGTAATCCTGATGGATATTCGCATGCCGGAAATGAACGGTCTGGAGGCTGCCGAGCGGATTCTGGAATCCGCGGGTGATGACACCCGCATCATCATCCTGACGACCTTCGACCCCGACGAGTACATCTACCGTGCGCTGCAGGCCGGGGCCAGCGGTTTCGTGCTCAAGGATATTCCGCCGGAGGATCTCGTTGCCGCTGTTCGCACGGGGGCAGAAGGTGGCGCGATGCTCTCACCGGCC
>JBCDLQ010000052.1:0-9213 GCA_039414335.1 Pseudomonadota bacterium
ACGCCGCTGACGCTGACGGCCACCGGCCTGTGCCTCCTGTCGGGCGCTGGTCTGGCCTGGCTGTTCGCTCTGAAGAACCCATCGGTCTTGCCGCCCCTGTCCCGGGGCTGGTGGTTTGTCGCCGCCTCCTTCAGTCTGTTGACCCTGCTCCAGGTGCTGCCGATTCCCCTTCTGGCACGCTGGTTCGGGCCCTATCCCGATGCGCTGTTTGCGCATCCCGAACTATCGCCGACGCGCTGGTCGCCGAATCCAGGCATGGCCCTGCGCGGCTGGGCCGTGTTCATGGCGCTGTTCGCGATCGCCTGGATCGCCGGCCACTTGCGACCCGGTTTCCGAGGCGTTCTCTGGCTGGCGATCAGCCTGATGGCCATCTTCCAGGCACTCTACGGGCTGTCGAGCCACGCCGGCGGCGCCACCCATATCCTCGGAATCTGGGAGCGCAACAATCCTGCGGCTGTGCACGGAAGCTTCAGCAATCGCAACCTGTTTGCCGGCTACCTGGCCTTGACCTGGCCGCTGGTGGTCGCGGTCTGGTGGCTGCGAGACGTGCCCTTGTTGCGCTCGCTCCCGAAGGAACTCAAGATCGCCGGTAGCGTGATCAGCGGTGCCATCATCGGCGCCGCACTGATGGGCAGCACCTCCCGGTTGGGAGCGACGGCCGGTCTGGTCGGCATGCTGACGGCCCTGCTGCTCTGGACCCGCTATCGCGGCCATCTCAAGGGCGCAGCCTTGTGGCCGGCCTGGGCGGCCGCTTTTGCTGCTTTCCTGTTTGCCACCTGGTACGGATTGGCGCCATTGACCGACCGACTGGCTGCGACGCGCACGGTCGATGCGGTCCGCCTCGATGTCTGGGCCGTGATGCTGCGTGATATCGATCTTGTGCACTGGATCTTCGGTGTCGGCCTGGGTGGCTTCGAAGCGGCCTTCAAAACCGTGCAACCGGCCGATATCACGGGCTGGTGGGATTACGCGCACAACGATCTGCTCCAGTGGCTGCTGGAGGCGGGCCTGGTGGGTGCCGTGGTCCTCGGTGTGGTTTTGAGCGGTTTGTGGCGCCATGCTGCGATCCGGACGGAGCGCATGCCGCTATATGCGGGCCTTGTCGCACTCGTGCTGGTCGGGATTGGGGATTTCAGTTGGCACATTCCGGGCACGCAGGTGGTGCTGGCCATCTACCTCGGCGTGCTGATGCAGCCGGCGCTAAAACGTTATGAATCCGTCGCCCGCGAGGAGAACTCTCCGCGCAGACGTCGAAAACGTCGACGCAGGTCACACAACTGAAAGCGCGTCAGACCGCATAGTCTGTTATCCTGCCGGAAAGTTTCGAGCCATTTTGAATCAAGGGTTTAGCGCTCGTTCTTCGATGGACACGCATGAATTGAATCGAGGGGATTCTGGCCAGTGGATCTGACGGTGCCAACAGCGACTACGCTGATCGCAGCCATTCTGATGACGGTAGCACTGATACCGGTTCTGGCGACGCCTGCCCGCGTTCTGGGCTTGGTTGATAATCCCTGCCATCGCAAGCGCCACGAGGGCCAGATCCCGCTGACTGGCGGCCTGGCCATGTTCCTGGCTTTTCTCGCAGCCCTGATCTTCCAGTGGTCCTGGTTGCCGAGCTTGGCCAGCCTGCTCATGGGTATGGGGGTCATGCTGGCCGTCGGTCTGACTGACGATCTGATCGACGTTCGTCCGCTCTACAGGTTGGCCTGGCAGGTGCTGGCCGCTACGGTCTTCGTGTTGTTCAGCGGCCTTGAAGTTATCCAGATGGGGCAGCTGTTTGGTACCTGGGTCGGTCCCATCGGCATGGGGCCATTTTCCGAAGTGTTCACCGTGGCTTGTGTGGTGTTCCTGATCAATGCCATCAATATGAGCGATGGTATGGACGGCCTGGCCGGTGGGATCTGCTTCTTTACACTGCTCATGCTGGGTTTGCTGGGATGGATGGATGGAGCCAGTCCCATGCTCGTTCTTGTGAGCTTCACGGTGGCCCTCAGCGTGCTGGGCTTTCTGCTGTTCAATATCCAGACGCCGTGGAGATCGCGCGCCAGCGCTTTCATGGGCGATGCGGGCAGCATGATGCTGGGGTTCGCCATCGCGTGGCTGGCGATTGCCATCGCAACGGCCGAAGGCAGCACGGTTTATCCGATTTCAATTGCCTGGTTGTTACTCGTGCCAGCAATGGACACGCTGGCCGTCTCTGTACGTCGAATCCGCCAGGGGCGGAGCCCAATGTCAGCCGATCGCTGCCATCTGCACCACATCCTGCATCGCAGCGGATGGTCGAACCAGACCACCGTACGCATCGTTCATCTGTTGGTTCTGCTGTCCGGCGCCATTGGCGTGCTGGGCTGGTGGGTTCAGGCTTCTGAAGGCCTGATGTTCGGGCTGGCGGCCTTGGTGATGCTGGGCTATATGCAGTTTCTCGCGCGCGCCCATCGCTTCCTTCGCTGGCGTCAACGTCGCCTTCGGATCGAGGAGCTGGTTGATACCATCCCGCAACCTCCAAGCCGCGAGCCTATCATTCAACGCGAAGGCTGAAGCTCGCCTGCAATCTCAGCGCGCCTGATCTTCGCGTTGTGTCGGATATCGACCGGGAAGTGGGCTCGCGCCTCCATACGTTGGATTCCCCAGCGCGCTACTGCAGCCAGCACCTTGTCAGTCAGTTCGCTGGCCTGCACGCCCGGATCAGGCTCGATCACGATGACCGGCTCCTGTTCGCCTTTGGGTCCTAGTCCGACCAGCGCACTTCGATACACACCGGGGACTGCATTGACCGGCCCTTCCACGCATTCCGTGTAGAGCTCGCCGTCGGGGGTCTGTACGCGCTCCGACTTGCGGCCGCAGTACCAGAGCCGACCGTCGCCATCCATCCAGCCCAGATCGCCCATGCGGTGCCAGATGTTGCCGTTTTCATCGGTCATCTTGGCTTCGCGGGTCTGAGCATCGCGATTGAAGTATTGATCGGTGGTGGTGGGACCCTGGACGCAGATCTCTCCAATGCTTCCCGGCGTGACGTCGGTGGCGTATTCGGCCAGGCCAATGGGTTCATCGCTGATCTGGATCACGCGAATTCGATTGGCCGGGTTGGGGTGCCCAACGCAGATCCCACGGCCTTGGATATTGCCCTCCGACAGCGCACCGATAAGTTCTCGGCCCGAGACGCTCGCAACGGGCAGGTTTTCCGTCGCGCCATAGGGCGTATGGATGTCGGCTTCCGATGACAGGGCGCCATGCATGCGCTTGATGACCTTGGGGTGGACCGGTGCGCCGGCCGAGAGCACGCGCCGCAGTCCTGGCAGCTGGATCTTGTTCGCTTCCAGATGGAGGGTCAGCGTGTTCATCAGCGCTGGTGAGCCGAACAGATTGGTCACCGCATAGTGCTTGATCAGACTCACCAGCATGGCGGGGTCGACGTCAGCGGGTCGAGTGAAATCCATCGGCGGAATGACCGTGGTCATGCCCAGCGCCGGATCGAACAGAGCAAAAGGTGGAAAGGTTGGCAGATCAACCTCGCCGGGCTGGATGCCATAGCTGTCGCGGACCAGATCAACCTGGGCAGCGAAGTGGCGATGGCGATAGACCACACCCTTGGGAATGCCGGTCGAACCTGAGGTAAACAGAATCGCTGCCGGATCATCCGGGTCGACGGCGGGAGGCTGGAGCCCGTCCGTGCTCGCCCGCGCGATGGCCTGATAGCGTTGTCCCATCCAGAAAACGCGCGGGCCTACGGTGATGGTCTTCTTGACCGATTCACGCGCCCAGCCCAGCACGAGGCGGGCGATCTGTGCCTTCGTGATGCCGATGAAGGCCTCGGGCTCGGCTTCTCCCAGGCAGGCCTTGAGGGGCTTCATGCCGATGCCCGGATCGATCAGGACCGGTACGCAACCGGCCTTGAACAAGCCAAAGAACAGAGCGAAGAATTCCAGCGAAGGCGGCACCATGAAGGCGACTCGCGTGCCAGGCCTCAATCCTTCAGCGGCCAGGCCGGTAGCCAATCGGTCGCTGAGGTGGTCCAGCGCGCGGTAGCTGTAGCGCTGGTCGGTCCAGCGCCCGCCGGACTGACGTCGGGGAATGATCAGCGACGTCCCGAAGGGCTGGGAACGGGCTTGTTCGGACAGGGCCTGGGCGATGTTCATGCGGCTATGGTACCGACAAGTCGGCAGCATCATGTAGGGTTGGGACTGTGGCTGGTCGAAATGGGCCCGTTGGAATCCGTCGTGGCTCAGTCGTTCTCCGTGAGCCACTGGCGCACGGCGGGCACGATGGCTTCGTGGGCATCTTCGAGCACGTAGTGACCGGCATCGGCGTGGTAGCGGATGGGCTTGCCCGGGAGCTTCTCTCGCCAAATGTCGAGTACTCGATCATCAAAGACAAAATCCTTGCCGCCCCAGTGAATCAGCACGGGCTTGGCCGCGAGGCGATCAAGATGAGCTTCCGTCTCCGCCAGGATTGACCAGGCCGCATCGTCCGCGCTCAAAGGTATGTCCTGAACAAAGCGCAGGGTCGCCAGGCGTGATGCCGGGCCCTTGCGGTAGGGGCCGACCAGGCCCTTTCGAACATCCCGCGGCAGTTTGTCGGCGGTCGCCATGCGCGTTGCCAGGCCAGAAAATGCGTTGAAGCGCTGAATCAGAAAGCTGCCCAGACCGGTGCGGGCAAACCGCAGAGATCGCGGCAGGTTTTCCTCGGGCGGAATATTGAAGGCCCAGGTGTTGAGCAGAACGACGCGGCGCACGCGTTCGATGTTCCGGACGGCCCAGGACACGCCAATAGCGCCGCCCCAGTCGTGGACAATCAGATCGACCGGTCGCTCCGGATCGACTGAGTCCAGCCAGTGGCCGAGGTCGTCGACGCGCTGCTTCAGCGTGTAGTCATAGTCGGCGTCATCCGGTCGATCGGACAGGCCCATGCCAACGTGATCGGGCACGAGGCAGCGGAAGTCCGGCTTGAGATTCTCGACCAGACGGCGGTAGTAGAACGACCAGGTCGGATTGCCGTGCACCATCACCACGGGTTGGGCATCTTTCGAGCCCTCGTCCAGGTAGTGCATCCGGTGTCCACCGGCCTGTTCGTGGAACTGGCCGGTATAGGGATAGAGCGGGGAAGCGAACATTGCGCGTCGGTCCTCGTTCAAGGCGCCGGCCGCGGCCGGGTGGCCTTCATGTCACTCTCAAACCGCGATGCGGTTTACCAGACCACCTCGGCCATGGCGCAGTTCAGGCCCGAGCCGATGCCCATCAGCGCCATGCGGTCCCCGCGCTTGACCCGATTTTCCTGGATCAGGCGGGACATGACCGTCGGGATCGAAGCCGGTCCGACGTTGCCCAGGAACGGGAAGATGCGGTAGACCGTGGCCGGATCGGCGCCGAAAGCGCGGATGAACGATTCCGTGTGGGCTTTGGAGACCTGGTGAATCACGACGTGATCCAGCTCCTGGACCACCCAGCCCATCACGGTGCGGGCAGCGGTGAACGTCATGCCCGCCAGTTTCATGCCTTCGGTCAGAAGGCTCTTCGTGTCCGTCCACATCTGGTGATTCCAGCCGCGGCACAGGTTGTTGAACTGGGTCGCTGCGCGAGCGACGCCGCCACGGTACTGATGACCGTCCTGTTCCAGATCACCACGCGACATCACCATCGCAGCCGCACCCGACCCCAGGGTCAGGCTGGCGAACTCGGCTTTGAACTGATTGCGGTTGACGTCGGCCCCGAGCAGGCGGTTGATCGTGGTTTCGTTGATCTCACGGCTGTTCTCGCCGTTGACGATCAGCGCGTAGTCAATCTGACCACGCTCCAGCATCTGGCCGGCGATGTTCATGCCGTTGATGAAGGCCAGGCAGGCATTGCCAACATCGAAGCTCTCGCAGGTATCGGACAGCTTCAGGTTGCCGTGCACCATGCAGGCGGTCGACGGCTCCAGGAAATCTCTTGAGACAGAGGTATTGATCAGGATGCCGACCTGCTTGGGATCGATGTCGGCCTTGGCCAGCGCTTGCTTGGCGGCCAGGGTGGCGCCATCGGACGGCATCATGCCTTCGTCCCACAGGCGACGTTCCATGATGCCCGCCAGATCGATCAGCGGATTACCCGGAACACGCAGTTTCTTCAGGGTCGGTCGCAGACGCTCGGCCACCTCTTCACTGGTGATCGTGTGGGGCGGCTCGACGTGAGCGACGGATTTGATGACGACGTTATCGAATAGCACTTAGGGGTTTCCCGGCCCGCAATGCAGGCTGTAATCAAAGCAAGCCGCATAGTATAGCGCTAACGGCTGTGGCCCACCTCCTCACATATCGGGATCACCATTCTCCTGCGTATGGTCACGCCGGTGAGCGTCTGCCATTGAGTCGAGCGCTGATCGATACAATATGGGGTTAACGTCCCCATCCAGAGCATCGTTCAAGACCATGGCGCACAAACTACCCACCCGCGTGATTCACGCCGGCCAAGAACCCGATCCGAGCAATGGCGCCATCATGACGCCGATCTACACCACGTCGACCTACGTGCAGCGCAGCCCGGGCGACCACCAGGGCTATGAGTATTCGCGCACACACAATCCGACGCGCAAGGCCTGGGAGGCCTGCATCGCCGATCTGGAAGGGGGTGCGCATGGTTTTGCCTTCGCCTCCGGCATGGCAGCCATCGACACGCTGATGCACCTGCTCGAGCCCGGCGACCATGTGCTCGCGATGAACGATCTCTATGGCGGCACCTGGCGGCTGTTCGAACGGGTCCGACGTCGGTCTTCGGGATTTGACTTCAGCTTCGTCGATCTGAGTGATGTCGACGCGGCGCGGGCCGCCGTCACCGATCGCACGAAACTGATCTGGGTCGAGACGCCGACCAATCCGATGCTGCAGCTGGTCGACGTTGCCAGCATGGCTGAGCTGGCCCGCGAGATCGGCGCCAAGCTCGTAGTCGACAACACCTTCGCCACGCCGATGTTGCAGCAGCCGATCAGCCTGGGTGCTGACATCGTCGTCCATTCGGTCACCAAGTACCTGAACGGTCATTCAGACATGGTTGGCGGCGCTCTGGTGGTCAAGGATGACGAGCTGGGAGAGCAGATCGGCTTTCTCCAGAACTCGGCCGGTGGCATCCAGGGCCCCTTCGATTCGTTCCTGGTCATGCGCGGGGTCAAGACGCTCGCGCTGCGCATGAAGGCTCACTGCGAGAACGCCCAGACGATTTCCGAGTGGCTGACGACGCAGGACAAGGTTGCCAAGGTCATCTATCCAGGCCTGGATTCCCATCCGCAGAAAGCTCTGGCCGAGAAGCAGATGATGGGCTTCGGTGGGATGGTCAGCTTCGACATCGGTGGCGGCGATCTCGATCGCGCCCGCCGCTTCCTGGAAAATACCCACCTGTTCGCCCTGGCCGAATCGCTCGGTGGCGTCGAGTCACTTGTAAATCACCCGGCCATCATGACCCACGGTACGGTGCCCAAGGCCCAGCGCGACGCCCTGGGTATGACCGACAGCCTGATCCGCCTGTCCGTCGGCATTGAAGACGTCGAGGACCTGATCGCCGACCTGGCCACGGCGCTGGATCACGTTTGAGTCATCGGTTGAAAAGCACTCTCGCAATGGCGCAATGAAGGCAAAGGGAACAAAGGGTGACTGCAACAGTGATTAAGCGAGCATCATCGCAAGGCATCAGGGCGTTGAAAACAACAACATTTCTCTGCGTCCTCTGCGCCTTTGCGCCCTTGCGAGAGGCTTTAGATGTTGTTTTCGCCAAGGAGGAATCGATCTGATGCAATTTCGATTGAAGGGCGCTTCGGGCGCGATGACGGGGCAGGCTTTTCCCTTGAGTGATGACACGCTGATTGGTTCGGGGGCTGATGCGGGTGTCCGGATCGAGGGTCTCGGTGCGGCCCATGCGCGCATCGTTTTCGACGGCGAGATGCTGACGCTGGACGCCAGCGGTCCGGCCTGGATCAATGGCGAGCCTGCTGAGCGCCAGGCGCTGAAGTCCGGTGACGAGATTCGACTGGGTGAGCAACGCTTCGTGCTGCAGGCGCCCGGTCTGCGTCCGCCGAGCGTGCTGCGCGAAGTGCAGGAACAACCGTCTCGCACGGGCCTCTGGATCGCCATCGGCCTGGCGGCCGCGGCCGCTGCCGCGAGTGGTTATTGGTACTTCTTCATGATGAACCCGCCGGCTTGACTCGGGACAGGCAACAAGCCACTGGATCCTGGCTCAGGGCCGGGACGACGAATTTTTGTTTGAGAATGACTTGATTGCCCGCTGGATCAGAACCCGATCGCAAACAGTCCCAGGCAAAGGATCAAGCCGAGTAGGGGAATGATTACCGTCAAGGCCCCCATGGGCGCATAGGCGGCTGCATGAGTCTCTTTGCAGATCGCGCGGATCGTCGTGACCACGTAGCCGTTGTGCGGCAGGGAATCGAGCGCGCCGGAGGAGATCGCAACGACGCGATGGAGCTGATCCGGATCCACGCCTTGATCGATGTAGTGGGGCCCGAGGATGGGCAGGGCAATCGCCTGACCGCCGGATGCCGAGCCGGTCATGGCGGCGATGGCGGATACGGCCACGGCCGCAGACAGCAGCCCGGAACCGGGCAGGCTGGTGACCCAGATCACCGCCGAGTCGAAGGCGGGTGCCACCTTCGCCACTGTTCCGAATCCCACGACAGCGGCCGTGTTGCCGATCGCGACCAGGGCTCCGGTACCGCCTTCAGCCAGCGCTTCGCCCGGCTTGTGCAGATGGCGCAGATTGATCAATGCCGCTGCAATGCTGCCGGCCAGCAGGGCGATGATCAGTGCCGAGGTGCCGAGATCGTTATGGGTCGCGAAGGAAATCCCCAGAACCAGCAGCAAGGGAATCGTGGCCAGGGCCGGATGGGGTAAGTCTCCGCGTTCCGCGCCCGGGTCATCGGATCGCTCCTCGAATACTTCACCGCGCGCAACGGCGCGCTTGAGCATCCAGCGCAGCCAGATGAAGCCCGTCGTCGCCATGAAGATTGCAACCACCAGGCTGGCTTCCCAGGCCGCCAGGGGGCTCGTGCCCAGGAACTCGATGGGAATCCAGTTCTGGATCTCCGGCGAGCCGGCCGAAGTCATGGTGAAGGTGACCGAACCGAAGGCCAGCGTGGCCGGTATGAAGCGACGCGGCAGGTTGGCATCGCGGAACAGGCTGAGCGCCATCGGGTAGACCGAGAAGGCCACGACGAAGAGGCTGACTCCGCCGT
>JBCDLQ010000053.1:0-9173 GCA_039414335.1 Pseudomonadota bacterium
CGTCGAAGGCATCGAACAGGTTGACTACAAGGACGTCGATCTGCTCAAGGACTTCATCGGCGAAACCGGAAAGATCGTACCGAGCCGCATCACCGGCACCAAGGCCAAGTACCAGCGCCAGCTGGCCACGGCCATCAAGCGGGCGCGCTACCTGGCGCTGCTGCCGTACTCAGACAACCACTGATCAGGAGACTCGTCATGAAGCTGATTCTGCTTGAAAACGTGTACAACCTGGGTGGACTGGGCGACACCGTGACCGTGAAATCCGGTTATGGCCGCAACTTCCTGCTGCCGCGCGGCAAGGCCGTTCCGGCAACCCCGGAGAACATCGAGAAGTTTGAAGCCCGTCGCGAAGAACTGATGCGTCAGGCCAACGAGAAGCTGGGTGCAGCCCAGACTCGAAAGGACGCTATCGATGGCATCGAAGACGTGCGCTTCGAAGTGGCCCTGAGCCCGGAGAATCGCCTCTACGGTTCCATCGGCCCGCAGGAAATTTCGGCCAAGCTGACCGAAATGGGTTTTGCGGTCGAGAAGGCTGAAGTGGACATGCCCGAAGGCACGATCCGCGAGCCGGGCGAGTTTGACATCAAGCTCATCCTGCACGCTGATGTCCAGGCGGACGTCAAGGTCACCGTGGTCGGCGAAGACGGCTGATCCATTGACTGGGTGAGGCCACCGGCCTCGCTTTGCATTGAAGAAAAAACCACCAGTGCCTGTCGGGCCTGGTGGTTTTTTCATGCCCGGATGGCATGGATCGGATCGCACGGACTCTCGGTGCTGAGGTAGACTGATCGACCGACCTCAGAAACCCAGTCTCAGACCGCCTACTCATGGATCCATCTGCCCTCGTCGAAGCACCACCGTCATCCCTGAGCCAGGCCAAGGCCCCACCGCACTCCAACGAAGCCGAGCAGTCGCTGCTGGGCGCGCTGATGCTGTCGATGGACGGGTGGGACAAGGTTGCCGACCAGATTGACGAGGCCGATTTCTATCGCCGAAACCACCGCCTGATCTTCCGGGCGATCTCCGAACTGACCTCATCGGGCCAGCCCTGTGATGCCGTGACCGTGGCCGATTGGTTCGCCAGCCGCGGTGAGATGGACAAGGTCGATGGTGGGGCCTATCTGACGATGTTGGCCAATGAGACGCCGGGCCCGGCCAATATTCTCGGCTACGCCAATATCGTGCGAGAGCGCTCGATTCTGCGCCAGCTGATCGAGATCGGCACGAGCATCGCCGACGATGCCCTGCAGACGGCGGGGCGCAACAGTAAGGAATTGCTGGAAGAGGCCGAGAAGCGCATCTACGCGATCGCCGATCAGGGCGCCCATCGCCAGTCTGGCTACGTGCCGATCCAGCAGGTCATGGCCGAAGCCATGGATCTGCTCAATGAACTGCAGGAGAACGAGGGCGAATTGACGGGCGTGCCGACCGGTTTCGCCGAGCTGGACAAGCGCACGGCCGGTCTCCAGCCCACGGACCTGATCATCCTGGCGGCTCGCCCCTCCATGGGCAAGACCACGCTGGCCATGAACGTCGCCGAGAAGGCGGCCATTCGCTACAAGGTACCGGTGGCCGTGTTCTCGATGGAAATGTCCGACACGCAGCTGGTGATGCGCCTGTTTTCCTCCCTGGGTCAGATCGGTCAGGACAAGCTGCGCACGGGTCGCCTGGATAACCACGACTGGGTCAATCTGCGCTCGGCGATGACGATGCTGAAGGGCGCGAAGATGTTCATCGACCAGACGCCGTCGCTCTCTCCGATTGATCTGCGCGCCCGCGCTCGCCGCATGAAGCGCGACCACGACATCGGTCTGATCGTGATCGACTATCTGCAGCTGATGAAAGTGCCTGGCATGGGTGAGAACCGAACTCAGGAGATCAGTGAAATCTCGCGCAGCCTGAAGGCGCTGGCCAAGGAGCTGAATGTCCCGGTCATCGCGCTCTCGCAGCTCAACCGCGCCCTGGAGCAGCGGCCGGACAAGCGGCCCAAAATGGCGGATCTGCGCGAATCCGGCGCTATCGAGCAGGATGCGGATCTGATTCTGTTCATCTATCGCGATGAGGTCTACAACGAAGAATCGCCGGACAAGGGCAAGGCGGAGATCATCATCGGCAAGCACCGAAATGGCGCAACAGGCCACTTCAATCTCACCTTCCAGGGTGAATTCCTGCGCTTCCGGGACTTCACCTACGATCACCACGGCCTCGACGGCTAGGCCCTTCCATGGCCCGCAACACCCTGGCGCAGATCGACCGCGCCGCACTCGCTCACAACCTCGAACGCATTCGCGAGCTGGCGCCGGGCTCGCGCGTCATGGCTGTGGTGAAGGCCGATGCTTACGGCCATCGCCTGGACCTTTGCCTGCCGGCGCTGGATGGCGCTGACCTGCTGGCGGTAGCCACGATCGAAGAGGCCAGAGCGATACGCCGCCTGGGCTGCGATACGCCCGTGCTGTTGTTGGAGGGCATCCTGCATGACGAGGATCTGCCCGTCGTTGAAGAGCTGGGCCTGGAGCTGACGATTCATCACGAATCCCAGCTGACGATGCTGGAAGCGTTTGGTCGCGCACCTTGTCAGCGGGTCTGGCTGAAGATCGATACGGGCATGCATCGTCTGGGTGTTCCCTGTGACGCCGCCGCTGCGGCTCATGCCCGACTCAAGGCCCTGGGCGGGATCGAACAGGTCAATCTGATGACCCATTTCGCCAGCGCTGATGACCTGTCCCAGACGGCGACGGCCGAACAGATTCATCGCTTCGACGAGACGATCAAGGAATTGGACGGTGAGCGCTGCCTGGCCAATTCGGCAGCTGTGCTGAACTTCCCCGATTCCCGAGCCGACTGGGTGCGCGCCGGCATTCTGCTCTACGGCATCTCTCCGCTGACAGGAAAGACTGGTGCCGATCTTGGCCTGCAACCCGTCATGACCCTGAAAAGCGAGCTGATGGCGATCAATCAGGTCAAGGCCGGCGAAAACATCGGCTATGGCGGCCGCTACCGCGCTGCCCGCGATCTGACCGTTGGCGTTGCCGCGATCGGCTATGGCGACGGCTATCCCCGGCACCTGGTGGACGGAACGCCCGTGCAGATCGCCGGCAAGAATTGTGCCCTGGCCGGGCGTGTCTCCATGGACATGATCACGATCGATCTGAGCAACTGCCCTGAAGCGCAGCTCGGTGATGACGTGGTGCTGTGGGGCGGTGATCTGGCCGTCGAAGAGATCGCGCTGCATGCGGACACGATCCCCTACGAACTGGTCTGCCGAATTACCCGGCGCGTGCGCTATCGAGGGGACTGAGCGACTGGCCCAGGTCGGCACTCACAGGTGACCGGCGTTGAGGTCGTCACCCATTGAGCTGGGCTACAATACGCGGTTCACTTTGACCTGACGCTGACGACTATGGCCGGCAAGCTGTTTATCAAGACTCACGGTTGCCAGATGAACGAGTACGATTCGGACAAGATGGCCGACGTACTTGCTGCATCGCACGGCATGACGCTGACCGATTCGCCCGACGATGCCGACGTGATTCTCATCAACACCTGCTCGATTCGAGAGAAGGCCCAGGAAAAGGTCTTTTCCCAGCTCGGTCAGTGGCGTCCGCTGAAGGAAAAGAATCCTGATCTCGTCATCGGCGTCGGTGGCTGCGTTGCCAGCCAGGAAGGCAAGGGCATCATCAAGCGCGCGCCTTTTGTGGATCTGGTGTTCGGTCCGCAGACGATTCATCGACTGCCGAGCATGGTCGATGATGTTCGGTCGAACAGCGCCTCTGCAATTGATATCAGCTTTCCCGAGATCGAAAAGTTCGACCATCTGCCGCCCGCCGGCAAAAAGGGGGCCAGCGCCTTCGTTTCGATCATGGAAGGCTGCAGCAAGTACTGCACCTTCTGCGTCGTGCCCTACACACGGGGTGAAGAAGTTTCGAGGCCGCTGGACGATGTGATTGCCGAAGTGGCCGAATTGGCGGAAATGGGCGTGCTTGAGATCAATCTTCTGGGCCAGAACGTCAACGCCTACCGCGGTCCCATGCACGATGGCGGCACGGCGGATCTGGCCTTGTTGATCCGCTACGTGGCCCATATCGAAGGGGTCGAACGGATTCGCTTCACGACCTCGCACCCGGTCGAGTTCTCGGACAGCCTGATCGAGGCCTTCCGCGACGTGCCCAAGCTCGCTAACTATCTGCACCTGCCGGTTCAGGCTGGGTCAGACCGGATCCTGTCGCTGATGAAGCGTGGCCATACAGTGCTGGAGTACAAGCAGAAGATCCGCAAGCTGCGCGAAGCGCGTCCCGACATCGCCTTGTCTTCCGATTTTATCGTTGGATTTCCGGGCGAAACCGATAGCGACTTTGAACAGACCATGAAACTCGTCAAGGATCTGAACTTCGATCAGAGCTTCAGCTTCATCTACTCGGCCCGTCCCGGCACGCCGGCCTCTTCCCACCCCGATATCGTCACGCTGGACGAAAAAAAGGCCCGACTTCAACGCCTTCAGGCTCAGCTCAACCAACAGGCGGGATTGATCTCCGAATCCATGGTTGGCAGTACCCAGTGCGTCGTCGTTGAAGGCCCCAGCAAGAAGAACCCGAAGGAGCTGGCGGGACGTACAGAGAACAACCGTGTGGTCAACGTCCTCGGCCCCGAGTCCCTGATCGGCCGCATGGCCGAGGTCGAGATCACGGCGGCGCTGGCCAACTCCCTGCGCGGGCGCCTCAGCGGATCCAGAGATCAGGCGGCCTGAATGGCATCCAGTGAAACGGCGCTGACGCTCGAGCTCGAGCCGGCCGACAACGAACGACTGGCCAATCTCTGCGGCCATCTGGACGATCATCTGCGCCTGATCGAGAAGCGACTGGGTATCTCCATTGCCGGGCGCGGAAACATCTTCAGCGTCCAGGGTGAAGCGGACGCCATCCAGGCCGGTCGGCGGGTGCTGCGCAAGCTCTACCGCCAGACCGAACGCGAGGTGCTGACGCCTGCACTGGTCAATCTGCAGCTGCAGCAATCCGGTCTGGAAGAGCAGGGCGGCGATGCCGATCGCGAGGTGGCCATTCGAACGCGACGGGGTCTGATTCGCGGCCGCGGACCCAATCAGAAGCGCTACCTGGAGCGCATCGCTGGCCATGACGTCAACTTCGGCGTCGGTCCCGCTGGCACGGGCAAGACCTTTCTGGCCGTGGCCTGTGCCGTCGATGCGCTGGAGAACGACCGGGTGCAGCGCATCGTCCTGGTCCGCCCGGCGGTCGAGGCCGGCGAGCGCCTCGGCTTCCTCCCCGGAGACCTGGCCCAGAAGGTGGACCCGTACCTGCGCCCCCTGCACGACGCGCTCTACGAGATGCTGGGCTTCGAGCGCGCCGCCCGTCTGGCAGAGCGCAACGTGATCGAAGTCGCGCCCCTGGCCTACATGCGCGGGCGAACGCTCAACGATGCCTTCGTGATCCTGGATGAAGCGCAGAACACGACGCCCGAGCAGATGAAGATGTTTCTGACGCGCATCGGTTTTGGCTCCAAGGCGGTGATCACCGGCGACATGACCCAGATCGATCTGCCGTCGCACGTAACCTCGGGCTTGCGCCAGGCGATCGGCCTGCTCAAGGAAGTCGAGGGCGTCAGCCAGACCTTCTTCGACGCAAGGGATGTGGTCCGTCATCCGATCGTCAGACGTATCGTCGAAGCTTACGAGGCCGCCGACAATGATTGATCTGGAAATCCAGCGACTGGTTGATGGGGCCGGAGTGCCCGACGATAAACAGTTCAGGGCCTGGGTCGAGCACGTGCTCGGTGACGAATCATCGGCGATGGTCAACCTGCGCATCGTCGACAACGCCGAGGGCTGGGCGCTGAACAAGCAGTGGAGAGGCAAGGACTATCCAACGAACGTGTTGTCCTTTCCGGCCGATGTGCCTTCGCTTGACGATCAGCGCGTGCTCGGTGATATCGTGTTGTGTGCCCCCGTGATCGAACGCGAGGCATTGGAGCAGGGCAAGGACCTGGCGGCGCACTGGGCGCATCTCGTGATCCATGGCCTCTTGCATTTGCTGGGTTTCGACCATACCCATGCAGAACAGGCCGAGGTCATGGAGTCACGCGAGATTGAACTGCTGGTCGGCCTCGGTTTCGATAATCCATATGAAAGTGAACATGAGCACTGATTCTTTGTTGAGCAAGCACGCGTCTGATCAGACGCAGCGAAGTCCCTCGTCATGAACGACGACGGTTCTGGTAGTCCTGGGAACGGGTCGCGCAGCTGGCTGGAGAAGCTGGGAAGAGCCTTTGGTGGTGAACCTCGCAGCCGCGACGACCTGATTGAACTTCTCCGAGACGTCTCCGAGCAGGGATTGATCGAACCCGAGACCCTCGCCATGCTGGAGGGGGCCCTCGAAGTCGACGAACTGCAGGTTCGCGACGTCATGATCCCGCGCTCGCACATGGTGGTCATTCCCTCCGAAACGCCGCTGGATGAGATCATGCCGATCATCATCGAGTCCGGCCATTCGCGCTTTCCGGTTGTCGGCGAGGACAAGGATGAAATCCGTGGCACGCTGCTGGCCAAAGACTTGCTCAAGCTGATTGCTGGCGAGAAGCCTGATCTGAGTGATCTCCTGCGTCCGGCCGTGATCATCCCCGAATCGAAGCGCCTGAACGTGCTCCTGCGCGAATTCCGCGTCAGCAAGAATCATATGGCGATCGTGGTGGATGAGTACGGTGGCGTGTCGGGCCTGATCACCATCGAGGACGTGCTAGAAGAAATCGTTGGCGATATCGACGACGAGCATGATGCCGATGCGATCGAGGACATCCGCAAGCTCGACGAAACGCGCTACCTGGTCCAGGCGTTGACCACCATCGATGATTTCAACGAGTCATTGGGCACGTCCTTCAGCGACGACGACTACGACACGATCGGCGGGCTGGTCGTGGCCGAGTTCGGCCGTCTGCCGGAGCCGGGCGAAACCGTGGAAATCGGTGAGTGGGCCTTCAAGGTGACCGGTGCCGATGATCGACGCCTCCACGCCATGGAAGTTTCTCCCGTCTGATCCATGAATGGATTCCGCACCCGCGGCTTGACTCTCCTGCTGATGCTGGGTGCATTGCTCCTGGTATCACCGGCGTCGCGTGCCCAGGAGGCCTATCTGGTGACCTATGGGCCGGGCAAGGAAGTCTGGGAACTCTTTGGCCACAACGCGATCTGGATCCGCGATGAGAACCAAGGCATCGATCACACTTTCAGCTTCGGCTACTTCGAGCTGAATCGGCCAGGTTTCTATACGGATTTCGTCCGCGGGATCATGCCGTATTATGGCTCCGCCAGTCGAATCGAGCGAGAGTTCGCCTTCTATCGGGAGCGGGATCGCGACATTCGCATCCAGCGCCTGGCGCTGGACCGGGATCAGGTCATCGAGCTGTTCAACAGTTTGCATCATGCCATCTTTCCCCAGCCCCAATACTACGACTATGACTACTACTGGGCGAACTGCTCGACGCGCCTTCGTGATCTGATTGACGAGGTGACCGATGGTGCCCTGGCATCCAGCTGGCAGAATCAGCCGGCCGAGCGAAATTTACGCGACCACACGCGGGCACTGACCCGCCATCGCTATTTCATCCATACGGGGATTCAGACCGTGCTGGGTCCGATGATGGATCAGGAAATTACCCTCTGGGACGAGGCTTTCCTGCCCCAGCGCCTGGCCGACGCCTTGAAAAAGGTTCAGCTGGCCTCCGGCCCGCTCGTGGTCGACGATCGCTTCGAGTATCGCTCGAATACGGTCGGTGATCGCTTCACCGAAATCAGTAGCTGGGCAGTCAGTCTGGGACTCGGCGTGTTCAGCCTGTTGCTGCTGTTGGGCAGTCGCCGCCTGAAGACTCAGCGGGTGGCGGCCTGGGTCGAGCGCCTGATGATCGCTGCGGTCACCCTGGCCGGCTTGTTCATGGTGTTCGTCTGGGTGGCCTCAGGCCATGAAGCGACCTGGCGCAACGCCATGCTGCTGGTGCTCAATCCGCTGTGGCTGCTGTGGTCCGTGCCCCTGGGTGTGCGCCTGCATCGAGCCCTGTGGTGGGTGCTGGCATTGTCTGCGGGCGTTGGTGCGATCTATCTTGCCGTACCGACAGTTCAGTATCGGTTGGATGCCTTGCTGTGGTTCGTGCCGATGATCGGCGGGCTGCTGTGGACCCGCTATCAGTCCCTGGCCAACAGGTGATCGAGATAGGCGCCCTGAATCAGGTCGCCTTCGGCAATGGCCAAGGACTGCATCAGTGACCGCGCTTCGCTGAATCCGTCCTCCGGCGACTCCCCTTCGGCCAGTACCACCTCCAGCTCCATGAAATCGCCCAGGCCTTTCACCTGATCCAGATGAACGCGCGTCCGTCCGATCATGATGACCCGACGCGACTTGCGTACGCGGCCCAGAACACCAAGGGCGTCGCTCAAGGTGTCACGCAGTCCGGCTGGATCCTGCGTGCGGCTGATTCGATATTGACTGGTCTTGGGTCCGCTCTCGTCGTCTCGACGGTAGGCGATCAGCTCGCCCGTGCCATCCCCGAAATCACGCAGCTTCAGCCGTCCGACCGGGCAGTGAAAAAAGGTGTCGTCCTGTTCGAGGTATTCGGCGGGTTGGTCGGTCTGCGTGCGGACTCTGGCTTCCAAGGCGCTCAGGTTGTCGACGCGGGCCTTGATTTCGATATTGCTGGGCATGGGTTTTCCCCGTTGCTTGAATTATTCAGTTCGGACCGTTCAGTCCCGATCGGATCCGCCGAAACCGCCGCCGCCGGGCGTCTGGATCACGAGCACATCGCCGGCTTCCACCTCGGCCCGGTCGCAGCCGCCGAGGTCCAGACGCGCTCCATGTTGACGTTCGATCCAGCTTCGCGCGCAGGCGCCCGGGCCGCCGCCGGCCAGTCCTTGAGGCGCGCAGATCCGCGAGTTGGACAGCAGGGCGACGGTCATGGGCTCGAGGAAGCGGATGCGCCGCTCGGCGCCGTCACCACCGCGCCACTGGCCATCGCCGCCTGAGTGCGGCCGAATGCCGAAGCCGTCGAGTCGGACTGGGAATCGCGTTTCCAGAATCTCCGGATCCGTTAGTCGCGAATTGGTCATGTGGACATGCACGGCGCTGCAACCATCGAAGCCCGGCCCGGCGCCGGACCCGCCGCAGAGCGTTTCATAG
>JBCDLQ010000054.1:0-9164 GCA_039414335.1 Pseudomonadota bacterium
ATGAGCCTTGCTCGAACCCCAGATGCGGCGCTCAGAGATTGAAGTCCAACGGCATTGAACTGGATGACTGGCTGACGACCGAGTCGGTGCGCCGTCGCGAACAGCGTGTCGGCCGATGGCCAGACGATGAGGCGGCAATTCTGATTGCGCGCGAGTCTGCTGACAGCTTCGAAGGTCGGCTCGTCCAGCGCGCTCGGGCGCTGCCCGGCCGAGGCTCCGTTGCTCAAGATCTGAAGGTGCTCAAACGCTGGGCTAGGCGCTTTCTTGTGGCCCTTTGCCTGCTCGGCCTGGCCAGCGGCTGGTTGGCGGCTCGGGCCAGTGCCGCTGATCGGGAGATGGATCTGCTGCTGGTCACCTTGACGCTGATCGGCTTGCCGACCGTCTTCCTGCTGCTTTGGTTCCTGGTCTGGATGTTCAGCTTTCGCCGGACTCGATCCCGTGGCCCGTTGTCGGGCATCGCAGCCCGAGGCCTGGATTGGCTCGGGCCACGGGTCTTCAGAAGTGAGATGGCCGTGGAGCTCGCTCAATCGGCGGCCGCTGCGCTGCCCACATCGGCCGGGCGCTGGTGGTTGAGTCTGGGCACTCACTTGCTGTGGCTGTTCTTTTCCATCGGTGCAGCCATTGCCCTCGTGCTCTATTTCAGCTTGGCCCAGTACGACCTGAGCTGGGGAACGACCATCCTCGATGAGCAGACCGTGGTGCAGCTGGTGCAAGGCCTGGCCTGGCTGCCGAGAGAGCTGGGCCTGATTCCACCATTGAGTAATGAATTCATCGAGCGGGGAAGAGTGGGTGGATTAGCGGGGATCGATCGCGCCCAATGGGCTCGATTCCTGATGTTGATGGTGCTGGTCTACATCGCCTTGCCACGCTTGATGCTGGCGGCTCTGTCCTGGTTGCGCCTGCGATCGGTCCGCCGGCGCCTGCCCCTGGCACTGGGGCAGCCTGCCTATCTGCGATTGGAATCCGATCTGATGAACCATGGTGAGTCGGAACGGCTGCTGGACAAACCGCCCGAGCTGTGGCCTGAACGCGCCTTGCGTTCTCGGCCTGCCACCTCGGGGCGAGCGGTCCTGATCGATCTTGAGCTTGAACCCGAGAGCCAGGGAGCGATGGCGACTGCGCTGGCTGACCGGGTGGTCTATCTGGGCCTTGCTGACGGCCGCGCACAGCGCGCCGCGCTGGAAGAGGCGCTGCAGGCGATGAGCCCGCCGCCGGGTGAATTGCTGGTCGTGTGCTCCCTGCGACGGACGCCGGATCGAGGTGCTGCGCGCTTGCTGGGTCGCCTCGCTGATGCGGCTCGCAGCGGTGTGGTCCTGGTCATGATTGATCTTGATTCCGTGCAGCGGCGAGGCGGTAGTGCCCGGGCCCGCATCGAAGACTGGGAGCGACTCGCTCGGCATGTGGGGGCCCGAGTCCAGGTGATTGAACGAGACGCCGCCGGCGCGTTGCTGACCGAACCATTGGTGGCCGAGCTTGGGAGCTCAGAATGAAAAGGCCCTTGCTGAAGATGGCCATTGTCGGTCACACCAACACGGGCAAGACCTCTTTGGTTCGAACGCTGACGCGGAACCGTCGCTTCGGTGAGGTTGAGGATCGAGGGGGTTCAACGCGCCAGATCACGGCCACTGAGCTGGGCCAAGACGGGCAGGCCCTGATTGAGCTCTACGATTCGCCGGGATTGGAAAACGCCCCCGAACTCATCGAGTGGCTGGATCGGCAGCCGGGCGATCGACATGCGGGTCAGGCCCGTATTCAGACCCTGCTGGATGATGGGAAGGCCCGGCAGCGCTTCGATCAGGAAGCGCGCGTGTTGGAGCTGATGCTCGGCATGGACATCGGGCTCTATGTAATTGATGCGCGCGAGCCGGTGCTCGAGAAGTATCAGGATGAGCTAGCGATTCTGTCCTGGTGTGCCCGGCCGATCGTCCCCGTACTGAACTTCACTTCATCGGCTGACAGTCGGCCTGATGAATGGCGTCGGGCGCTGGCCGACGTCACATTGCATACGGTGATCGCCTTCGATGTGGCGGTCCGTGACCCGGCCAGCGAACAGCGCCTTTTCGAGAAGCTCAAGAGCCAGCTGGACGAGTTCGGGCCGACCCTGGACGCCTGGTTGGCGCGCCTGGACGTCGAGGAAGAGGAACGCTTTGATGGGGCGTTGCGTGCGATCTCCACCTTGTTGATCGATGTCGCTGCGGCTCGCCGCCATGCGGATCGCCAGGACCCGGAGGATTTGCAGCGGCAGCAACAAGCACTGCAGAAGGCCGTTCGCCGCCGCGAGCAGGCCACGGTCGAGACCCTGCTGGCGCTGCATCGCTTTGGCGCCAGGGACTATGACGACGATGGCTTGCCATTGTCGGATGGCCGCTGGGCCGGCGATCCCTTCGATCCGGAAACCTTGCGCCGACACGGCATCGAAGCCGGCAAGTTTGCCGGTCTTGGCGCGGGTGCGGGCGCGCTGGTGGATGTCGCCACGGGCGGATTGAGTCTCGGGGCCGGCATCGTTATCGGAACACTGGCCGGAGGTGGCGCCGGCGTGATTCGCAGCTTGGGCGGACGAGCGATCGATCGTTTCCGCGGTCGGGTCTTGATTGCAGTAGATGACGCGACGCTGGCCTTGTTGGCGTCCAGGCAACTGCATCTGCTAGGCAGCTTGCGACGCCTCGGGCACGGCAGCCCTGAAACGGTTTCAGCCAGTCAGGCAGCGGACCAGGTCGAACAGAATCTGCCGGTGCTGATCAGACGTGCGCGGCACCGACCGCACTGGTCGGAGCTCAATCCCGGCGCGCGAATTGCCGAGCGGCAAGCTTGCGTCGATGCTCTGAGCGAGCGATTCAAGACGCAGCTGGAATCGGAGTCGATGGATTAGTTCATTTTGTTGGTGCAAAAAAAAGCCCCGGCCGAGGCCGGGGCAACCAACGCTTGTTAATCGTCAATGGGAAGGAGGAACTGACGACTATCAAGCCTCAATGCTGACCGAGTGACGTGCGTGTGGGCGCCTCACGATCAGTGTTGAGTCATCCAATCGGTCTGGGCGACAAGCGATGCCGCTGCAGGAGAGTCTTGCCCAGTCAGATTGGTGCGGGTCTGAACGGTAGCGAGCACTTCTTCAGGCCCGTTCTGCCCGTTGCGGTGAATCAGAATAAAGGTGCTGCCAGCATCAAAGACCAGTTCTGCCGTACCCCATTGGGTTATCGAGTCGCCACAGGGCTTCAGACTGCCGGTTCCAGAACCGTATTGCTGCAGTCCGGTGCCGTTACAGGGCCCACTGTCGCTTCCTGTTCCGGAGCCATACTGCTGGATACCACGCTTGGCATTTGATGCCAGGACGTCGTGCAGCGGGATCGAGATCAAGCCGCTAGGCGTCCCACTGACGGCGAACTCACCGGCAACGATAGTCTGGTCGACATGCATGGACAGTCGGACCGATTCGCCGGATTCGGTGAGAAGAACTTGCGGTCCTGCTGCCATCGCGACGGTGGAGGACAGGGCAAGGAGCGTGAAGATCGCTAGGCGGCCCATGGCCCGACGCATGGCGCGGGGGGCACCTGTGCCGGACTTACCGATTCCTGTTCCGGATTTACCAATTCCTGTGCCAGACCTTTCGATGCCTGTGCCTGACTTGTTGATGCCGGTGCCGGATTTTCCGATGAGCTGTTCCATGTGCGTGCTCCTTAAGCTAGCTGTCTTGATGGGGCGTGTTCAATCGACGGTCTTTGCGTCGTCTTCGGGAGGTTGCTCCCAGTAGTACCAACCCACGCCGACCATGGCTTCTTCCGGTCCGGTGGGTGGTTTCTCCTCGCTGTCGAGGTAATCCTCGACTTCGCTGATATGGCGTTTCAGAACGGTGCGGACTTCGCCGCGGATGTGGTCGAGGCGATCCGGTGGAATGCGGGTGCACCAGCGGTCCTGTTGCAGCCAGGGCGGTGCCTCGTTTTCGAAGCGCTCAAGGTTGTGCATGAGCGCCTTGCCGAGCCGACTGATGGCGAGGCTGCTCGCCTCGATCGTGGTCCGCTCAGACGCTTTGACCGGCTGGTAGTAGGGGCTGATCATCGAGACGCGCATCTCGTCCCCGCTGAGCTGGACGTTGCCGCTGTCCAGTAGTTTCTCGAGGGCGGTCTGAACCGTGACGGCTCGACCGGCCGCGCGGGTGACCAGGCGTTGGAACGTGCCTTGCGGTCCGTGAATCAAGAGCTCGGCGGGTTCCCCCGTTTCTGCATCCTGAAAGGTCTTGTCGTTCTTCCAGACCCCCAGAATTTGCGCTTCCGAACATACGTCGGAGGCCACATATTCCCGATTGGCGTTGTCTTCAAACGTTTTGATTGCGCGGCCATCCATGCCGCAGAGCAGGGCAAGGGCTGATCGCGTCACCTTCTTGCTCGGATTTTGCGACTGCAGATATCGACGTGCTTCCTGCACGTAGGTCAGCCTCACCAGATCAACCAGTGCACTGCATGAAATTCGTCCGATCGAGAATCGGACCATCGGTCGAACCATGCGGGATATGGCATCGACCAGCCAATTGACGTCCTCCCCTTGATTGGATCGAGCTGCGATTTGATTCATCTCAGATGTCCAGTCGTTGAGGTTTGTGTAAGTAAAAGCCCTGGGCAAAGTCGACGCCCATCTGGCGGAGCGTT
The DNA here is from genome assembly GCA_039414335.1 of Pseudomonadota bacterium. Lineage (GTDB taxonomy): Bacteria > Pseudomonadota > Gammaproteobacteria > Xanthomonadales > Wenzhouxiangellaceae > Wenzhouxiangella. The sequence continues at coordinate 4,641 of JBCDLQ010000054.1, forward strand.
GCCGCCTGAACGGCGGTCTCGACGCCTTCGGCAACAACTCGCGCACCGAGCCCACGGCCCAGGGTCAAAATGCTGTTGATGACGGCGCGTTGATTGGGGTCGTTCTCAAGTCCGTTGATCAATCGCAGGTCGATCTTGAGCAGATCGACGATGCCCGCAGCGCACAGATCAAAGCAGTTGATGCGGCTGCCAAAGTCATCGAGCGCGATTAGAACGCCGGCCTTGCGCAAGCTTCGAGCATTGTCGACGAGGGAATTCTTCTCGTCGCATCGTCCGTATTCGATCAGCTCCAGACACAAGGAGTGGCCGCAACTGGCCAGGGATTGACGGGCCTCGAGGACGGCTTCAACAAAGTGGTCATGAGTCAAGGATTCCGGATGTGTGTTCACGCTGATCCGCGTTGGGTCGTTCTGAGTCAGTGCCCACTGGCTGGCGCGCTTGAGGACTTCGACATCCGTGTGTCGAGTCTCCCTGGCGAGATAAAGCTGATCGATGAATTCGGCAGGTGAATGGCCCGCATGTTGGCCATGGGGCCGAATCAGGACTTCGAACCATCGGAACTGAGAGCCAAATCCCCCATGGCCAGGCATCAACGAGCGGATGGCGTGCACTGCAAACGTGCAGTGTTCGGCATCTGCGCTGATCTGGGGGGCGTATATGACGCTCGAATTCATGAAAATCGGGTCCGGCTGCTTGCTTTTTGACAAAAATGTAAATTGACAATACTGTCAAAAATTAGTTGATGCAAGTAATTTCTATGTGAACCCCATCGCATTTCGGGCCATCACGGCCGAAAATGGGCCAAAATGCTCTGAAAAGTGACCCCTGGGGGAATGTGCACATGGCCGGACTGATTCAAAAAGTGGCCAGATTCGGCTTGATGCTGCCGGTGCTCGCCGTCGTGGTGGCTTGTACATCGGAGGCCCCGATTTCGGAGGGATCAAGCAAGGTCTATCGACATGTCATTGATGGGGCGCCGCGGACGCTAGATCCGGCGCAAACCAATAACGTTTACGCGCGCTTGCTCATACCGGCGGTGTTCGAAACCCTGTACCGCTATCAGTATCTGGCCCGGCCCTATGAATTGACGCCCTCCCTGGCACTGGGCTTGCCCGAGGTGTCCGCCGATGGCCTGACCTATGAAATTCGAATTCGAGATGACGCGCGCTTTGCCGACAGTGAGTTCTTCGAGAACGGTCAAGGGCGGCTGCTGACGGCGAGCGATGTCGCCTGGTCACTCGCCCGCCTCTTTGATCCAGCGACAGGATCCAGCGTCTCCTGGTTGTTGCGCGACCGTATCGTGGGCCTGGAGTCCGGCCGGACCTATCGTCCCGATGAATTGAATGTGCCCGGGCTTGAAGTGATCGACTCAACCACGCTGCGGATTCACCTGAACGAGCCATTTCCAGCGCTTGTTCATACGCTGGCAAGACCTCAGCTGTCGATCGTTCCTCATGAAGTCGTCGATGGACTGGGCCCTGAGTTTGGTCTGCGCCCGGTCGGATCGGGGCCGTTTCGTCTCGTCGAATTCAATGAAACGGGCGCCGTCCTCGTCCCCAATGAGCGCTTCGATCGGGGTGTCGTCGACTTGGCTGCTGAAGGCTATGATCCGGCCTTGCATGAAGCCTTCGGTCTCGCCGCCATCGATGGTCGTCCCTATCCGTTCCTCGACCGCCTGGAAGTGCAGTTCATTTCTGAGGCCAGTGCCCGTTGGAACAGCTTCCGCTCTCGCGATGGCGCCGATATCGTCATGCTGCCGCCGGAATTGGCCTCCTCGACGATCAGTTCGCGGGATCCCCTGACGCTGCAGTCCGAGATCGCAGCGCAATATCACGCCTTGGCGGAGCCCGAATCCGGATTCATCTATTACGGTATGAATCTGGACCATCCCCAGCTGGGTCATCATCCAGACCCAACGCAGGAAACCCGCAATCGTGAACTGCGATGTGCTTTGGGACAGTCTCTGGACTGGGAACGTCGTAATCAGCAGTTCTATCACGGGCTCGGCCAACGCTTTGCCGGCGTGATCCCGCCGTTTCTCCCCTCCTGGGATGACAGCGTCCTGTCCCTGCCTTCAGGTCCCGAGCTGGCTCGCGAGCGCTGGGAGCAGGCGGGTTGGCATGCGGGCAATCTGCCCCGCCTCATCTATGGGCATCAGGCCGGCGTCCAGCCGGGGCAGCACTTCGAGCTCTTTCGAGCGAACTTGATCGAAGCCGGATATCCCAGCGACCGGATCGAACAACGGGTCTATCCCACCTTTGCTGATCTGCTAAGGGGGATTCATGGGAGTGAGGTCGATGTCTTTTTATTGGGATGGACCACCGCCTATCCCGACGCGCACTACAACCTGCAGCTGTTCTACGGGCCGAACGCTTCGCCCGGTAGCAATACAGCGCGCTATTCCAATCCCGAGTTCGATGCGGGCTTCGAGCAAGCTCGCCGCACGATCGATGACGCCGAGCGGCAGGCGCGATATCGAGATTTGAATCAACGCCTCGTAGACGACTGCGTCATCATGGGCTCTATTGTTCGTACCCGGATTCACCTTTGGAAGCGCCATCTGCGCATGCTGCCCGATCGCGAAATTCTCGGGGGATTCTTTCTACCGTTTGTGGATATCGAGGCATCGGCTCAACCGTGATCAAGGCTTCGTCCATGGGACGGTACCTGCTTCGTCGAGCACTGGGCGCCATTCCCCTGTTGGTTGGCGTGACCCTGTTGAGTTTCATCATCACCCAGGGGCTCGGCACTGATCCAGTTTGGGAGCTGGCCGGCCGAAACCCGACGTCAGCGGAGATCAATGAGCTTCAGGCGCAGCTCGGGCGGGATCGCTCCTGGCTGATGCAGTACGTCGATTATCTTTCCGGCCTCCCTCGCTTGGAACTGGGGCATTCTCTGATGACTGGCGAGTCTGTTCGAAGCCTGCTGATTCGCAGCGTGCCGGTGACGCTGGCGTTGATGGTTCCAGGCCTGGTGATTGGTATCGTGTTGGCCATGGTGCTGGGCTATCTGGCCGCCAGGTGGAAGGGGCGAGGGTTGGATCGATTGATCAGCAGCATTTCTACCGTGGGAATGAGCCTGTCGCTGGTCATCGTTGTCATGCTGTGCCAGATGGTGTTCAGCGTTTGGCTCGCATGGTTTCCAGCCCGCGGCTGGTCGACGGAGACCCTGTACCAATGGCTGCTTCACGTCACGGTCCCCACGATCATCGTGATTATGATCAATCTCGGTCACAACGTTCGCTTTTTCCGGGGGCTATGGGTGGAAGGTCTGAATCTTCCTGCGGTTCAATCGGCGCGGGCGTTTGGCTTGCCCGAAGTGAGTATCTTTAGACGTCGACTCTTGCCTTGGGCTATCGGTCCGATCATGACGCGACTGGTGTTTGCCATTCCGATACTGTTGTTTTCGGGCAGCCTGGTCATTGAAAGCCATTTCGGCATACCCGGCGTCGGCCGTGTTTTCTACAATGCCATTCTGAGCGGTGATCAGCCTGTCGTTCTGGCGGTGGTTGCCCTGGCCAGCGTGCTCGTCGTTGTGGCGCTGACAATCGTCGATGCGAGCGTGCGTTGGTTCGACCCAAGGGTCCGGCTGTCATGAGACGGCGTCTGCACAGCGATCACGCCGCCATCGGCCTACTGCTGATGCTGTTGATTCCTGCTCTGGGCGCGAGCCTGGATCTCTGGGCCACTGACTGGCGGGAGGTCAGCGATGTTGCCTGGTCACTGCCTTCCGCCGAACACTGGTTTGGGACCAACCGAATCGGTCAAGATGTCTTTGCCCGCACCGTGATGAGTCTGGCCACTGCGTTCGAAATTGGTCTGGTTGTGGCCCTGGGCAGCGTAGCCCTGGGCCTGTTGATCGGCGCATTGAGCGGCTACTACCAGGGCAGATGGGTTGATGAGGTCTTGCTCTGGCTGACGGGTTGCTTTGACTCCATTCCCAACTACCTGCTGGTCGGGGCCGTGCTCTTCGTCCTCCAAGGAAGTCCCGCTGCACTCCAGATTGCCCTGGTGATGAGTTTTTGGCCGCCGATCGCGCGCCTGGCCAGGATCCGAGTGATCGCCCTACGAGAGCAGACCTTCATCACGGCTGCTCGAGTCGCCGGGTCGCGGCCACTGACCATGATTCGGCTTCATTTCGTTCCCCATCTGAGAGAGTTGATGGTCGTGCAGGCGGGCTTGCTGTGTGTGGCGGCCATCAAGGCAGAAGTCGTTCTGAGCTTCGTCGGGCTGTCCGGTCTGAACGCGATCAGCTTTGGTCGAATGCTCGCAGAAGCTGGTCAGGATGTTCTGGCGGGCCAGTATCAGAACTTCCTGGCGGCCTCAATGACCCTTGTCGTACTCGTCGGGTCTCTGAACCGATGGATTGATCAACTGCAGTCGGGATCCTCGAAGATTCTGTCGACATCACCAGGTCATTCGGGCCAACAACCCAAAATTGAACCGGTCTGAATCCTTCAGCGATTGTGTGACAGTTCGTTGGCACGTGACTGATCTTGCTGGAATTGTGCGATGGATCACGTTA
>JBCDLQ010000055.1:0-9155 GCA_039414335.1 Pseudomonadota bacterium
CAGGCGCGAGTCAGCCCGACGCCTCGCTCATAGACCGTCAGATCCACATGGGATCGATCAATGACCCGAGCGAAGCTGACGTTGGCGCCGTCGGCCAGAAGCGCATGGCGGCTGAGCGTGCTGCCGGCTGCAGTGAAGAACAAATCATCGGCGGAGTCAGTCAATTCGGTGATCAGATGTGGATTGCCCAGGGCGACAAAATTCAGCCCGAGATTCCGGCCGCCGTGGGATTCAGTCCAGTTCTCGTTTCTCGCTGCCGGACTGCCGGGCGGCGGGGCGAAGGCTGGCGGGGGCAGGGTGGCTGTGATTCGGTCGGGCGTCTCGAATTCGATCTGGACCTGTCCGCCGGCTGTCGCCAGCGAGGCCGTTTCGACCAGCTCGCCCTGCTCGTGCAGGTAGAGCGCCACGGCCCGCATGCCGTTGCCGCATTGTTCTGCCACGCTGCCATCCTGGTTGTGGATGTCCACTTGGACGGTGGCCTCTTCGCTGGGGCGAAGGATCAACAGCTGATCGAAGCCGATGCCGGTTCGGCGATCGCCGAGATGCCGGACCTTCTCACTCGTCGGCTCGAAAGACTGTTCCCGCGCGTCTACGAGCATGAAGTCGTTGCCCAGGGCCTCGAATTTGAAGAACTCCAGCACCTTCAGGCTCAGGCGATCCGGCCCTGCACGAGCCAGTGACGATCCGAGGGCCGGGAAATCTGTAGCTGCGCCAGTCCGCTCTGTGCGAGTTGTTCGGCGAGTTCGTCGGTGGTGTAGGCCGCCAGCAGGCTGTTGTAGAAGTCGGTGACGAGCACCTCAGGCGCACCTTCGGCATAGGTCTCCACCAGTTGTTTCGCCCTCTCCGTAGAGTCTGGGCGATGGAGATCCATGACCTGGACCCAGCAGCCGCTCGGGGCCTGGTCGGCGATGGTCTGCCAGAGTGACATCGGATCGGGCAAGTGATGCAGCAGGCTGTTGGACACGATGGCGGTGGGTGAGCCGGGTATTGCACAAGGCAGCTGGTCCAGGACGAGTTCCACCTGTTCGTTCTGATCCGCGTTCTTGACCGCCGCAGCCGCCAGCTTCAGCATGTTCGGGCCAGCATCCAGGCCAATCACCTTCCAGTCGGGCAGCGCATGGGCGAGGCGGATGCAGATGTCGCCCGGGCCGCAGCCCAAGTCGATCACCGTGCCGTCCCGGTCTGTCGAAAGCGCGACGAAGGCATCCACGAAAGACTGATTCGATTCGCTGAAGTCGGCATCCGCATAGGCCTGCGTCTGCTCGGGGGCGTCCATCAGTTCGGGTTCAGGAAGACGCTGCATCGTCTTCTTCCTCCTGGCTGGCTGACTGCTCGGATTCGCCGGCCGACTCGGTCCCGGCGTCCGGCAGATAAAGATCATCTTTCAGTCCGCAGCCGGCCAGTGCAATGAGCAGCAGGCCGGCCAGGATCGCGCGCCATTTCACAGGCAGGTTTGCGGGTAGAATCGCTGGCATGAATGAATCCGAAGTAATGCCGCTGGATAGCGTGGTTCAGGAAACCGGACCCGACCCGGATCGTGCGGTCATCTGGCTGCACGGCCTGGGGGCGGACGGTCATGATTTCGCTCCGATTGTACCCCACCTCCGCTCGGCTTCCCGCCGCTCGGTTCGCTTTGTTTTCCCCCACGCGCCGGTGCGTCCGGTGACGGTGAATGGCGGCATGGCGATGCGGGCCTGGTACGACATACTCGGCCTCACGATCGACCGGGATCAGGACCTCCAGGGCATCCTGGACTCGGTGGCCTCCGTCAATCGACTGATCGCCGATCAGATCAACGCCGGAATCTCGGCGGATCGGATCGTCCTTGCCGGATTTTCACAGGGCGGGGCGATCGCCTTGCGAGCGGGACTGGCGCAGCCCCAGCCGCTGGCCGGCGTGATGGCCTTGTCCTGCTATCTGCTGCAGGCCGGTGCGCTGGATGAATGGCAGGTGCCGGCTTCCGCCAACGTGTCCATCTTCATGGGCCACGGAACGCAGGATCCCGTCGTACCGATCGCCCTGGGCCGAGCGGCGTCTGAACAACTTGGCCGATCCGGCTACTCCGTCGAGTGGAAGGAGTATCCGATGCCGCACTCCGTCTCGCCTGAAGAAATCCAGGATATTGATCGTTGGCTGGAGCAGCGCTGGTCATGACGCCCATCCTTCGCATCCTGATTGTGGATGACGAAGCACCCGCGCGGGACCGCCTGGCGCGCTTGCTGGCGCAGTGCGAAAACGTGGAACTGATCGGGCAGTGTGAGAGTCCGTCTGAACTCCTGGCCCGGTGTCGGGAGCTGCAGCCGAATCTGCTGCTGCTGGACGTGGAAATGCCCCAGACCGATGGGCTGTCGCTGGCTCGTGAAGTCGGCGAGCTGCACGCGCCACCGGCCATCGTGTTCGTCACGGCATTCGAGCAGTATGCGGTCGAGGCCTTTGACGTCAGAGCAGCAGACTACCTCGTCAAACCCGTGCGACTTGAGCGCCTCGAAGCGGCATTGAACCGTGTACGAGACCGGCTTCAGCGACAGCCGGGCGTCGAAGAACAGCCCGTTTTGATTGCTCGTCTGGCCGAACGGATCACGCGTATTCCACTGGATGAGATTCGCGCCCTGATCGCCGAAGACAAATATGTCAGCGTGCACTACGTTGGCGGCGTGGCACTGGTTGAGGAATCGCTGGTGCAGTTGGAACAGCGATTCGGTGAGCATTTTCTGCGTATCCACCGAAATGCCCTGGTAGCGCGGTCGCATCTCAGATCTCTGTTTCGGGACCCGAACGGTTCGGAACGGGTCGAGATCGACGATATCGAGGTGCGACCCGAGGTCAGCCGCCGAAATTTGCCCGTGGTTCGCCGGGCGCTGAAAGGACAAGCTGGATAGCTTGAAGATCGCATCATGAGTCGGATTCGAATCGCAACGCGCCAGTCTCGCCTGGCGCTGTGGCAGAGCGAACATGTCGCTGCAGAGCTGGCGCGGGCCCACCCCGAGCTGGAGACCGAACTGGTGCCCTTGAGCACCCGTGGCGACGAAATTCTTGATCGTTCACTGGCCGAGATCGGCGGTAAGGGTCTGTTTTTAAAAGAACTGGAAGTGGCGCTGCTGGATGGCAGGGCAGACATTGCGGTGCATTCGCTCAAGGATGTGCCTGCTGAGAATCCTGATGGGTTGGTGCTCAGCACCGTGCTGCCGCGGGCCAGCTGGGCTGATTGGTGGCTGACTTCAGACGGACGAGATCCCGACTCGATGCCCGCCGGGTCGACGGTCGGGACGTCGAGCCTCCGTCGTCAGGCGCAGCTGCTCAATCGCTATCCGCATCTGAAGATCGAGCCGATTCGAGGCAACGTCCAGACCCGACTGGGCAAGATGACCTCGGGCGCGGTCGATGCGGTCGTTCTGGCGGCGGCAGGCCTGGAGCGGCTCGGCCTCGATGTTCCGGAACCCGTGCCCCTGATCCCACCGGAATTCCTGCCTGCACCCGGGCAAGGCGTGATCGTGATCCAGTGCCGGGAAGGGGACAAGGGGCTGATCGATGCACTGACAGCCCTTGACTGCGCCGACACTCGCGTTCAGGTGCAGGCCGAGCGCGCCGTCGTTGCCGAACTCGGTGGAGATTGCCGGATGCCGCTGGCCGCATATGCCCGCCTCGACGGCGATCAGATTCATCTGGTAGCACGTCTGTGTCGCCCCGACGGGAGTGAAGTGATCGAAGCCGCCGGATCGGCAGATCGGAAGCAGGCGGACGCCCTCGGACGATCAGTTGCCCAGGATTTGATCGAGCAGGGCGCCCAGCGAATTCTTTCATTTTTGTGACAGATGCTCGGGCGTCGAAAATTTCACGCTGGACACCAGCTGCATTCTGTGCGACATTGATCGAAAGTGCAGGCGGAAGGGGTATCAACGATTTGCTTTCCGGGCGCCATCCACGGTTCAGTCTGTTGAGGTGCGTCCCCCTACTGCCAACGCCAACACGCAAGCCCCCAGCACTTCAAGAGGCTGCGCCAGGCGCCCGGATCTTAAACGCTGAAAACCCGCCGACCTGGCGGGTTTTTTCGTAGCGGGAGTCATTGGTTTTGGCGGCAGGTCTACAACGGCAGCGACGGCACGTTCTGATCACGAGGTCTGGCGAGGAGGGCCGGGCGCTGGCCCAACGGGTTGAAGCGCTTGGCCATTGGGCGCTGCATCTGCCACTGGTCGAGTTGCGCGCCGTTCCCGATCCCGAGCTTGTCCGCGACGCCTTTCGAGCGCTGCCGGCCGTCGACGGGGTCATCATCACCTCCAGGGAAGGTGTTCGCCAATCGCAGGCGCTGGGTCTGTTGGGGCTGCTGTCCGAAAAAAACCTTCCGGTTCCCCTGGTTGTGCCCGGTTCGGGCACCGCGTCCCTGGCGCGCCAGTTTGGCGTCAGCGAGATCGTTTATCCAGCAGCAGGCAGTGGCGCCAGCGAACGGGTGCTCGAACTCGACCTGTTTCGATCAATTCAGGATCAGTGTTGGGTGATTCTGGCTGCGGCAGACGGCCGCCGGTTGCTGGACAAGGTGCTGCGGGAACGGGGGTCGCAGGTCGAGCGTCTGGTGGTCTACGAGCGCCACTTTGTCCCGCCCTTCCAGGCGGCGCTGGATGAACTGGGCCGCCAGTCCGATTGGTTCACGCTGCTGGCCAGTGGCGCCGTTCTGGCGCGCCTTCAGGCCGAACTATCAGCGTCCTTGTGGCAGCGTATTTGTCGCGGCCCCATGGTCGTGCCTTCCGAGCGTTTGCTGGACCAGGCCGATGCCATGGGCGTGCAGCAGCTCGTGCTCAGCCAAGGTGCGAGCGACGACGCGATGTTGGACGCACTGGGCTGAGCAAACACGGAGCCGCTGATTTGCGGTAATCTCGCTTCTGGTTTCAGGATTCAGCGGGCCGAGCTTGCAATGAGCGAAAAAGACTCCCGAGACGACAGTGCCGACACCCTGTCTGACGAGCACGTCGAGGCCGAGATTTCGAGCATCGACGATCAACTCGCAGAGCAGGAATCACCGAGCGTGACGGCTCGAGCTGACGTGACTGACTCGGTGGTGGCCTCTCCTGCGCCGAGCGCTCAGCCTGCCCCGGCGAAGCGCAGTGGCAAGGGTCTGGCGCTGCTCGCGCTGTTGCTGGCTTTGATTGCCCTGGCTGTCGTTGGATGGCAGTGGATGAGTAACGATTCATCGCGGTCCTCCGACAGCAACACGGCCCGAATTAATGGCCTGCAGTCCGATCTGGACGCATTGGCCAATCGTCTGGAAGCTATCGAAGGCGGCCAGTCCCAGGCGAATGGAGGCTGGCAATCGGCGGATGCTGCCCAGCTCGAGCGCCTTGAAAGCATCGAGCAGCAGCTGGCCCAGCTGGCGCGGGATCGCCTCGAAGCCCCAGAGCCCGGGCTGAATCAATCGCAGGTCGAAGCCCTCGTGGATGCGCGCGTGTCGTCGCTGGATCAGCGTCTTGCATCACTGACCCAGGCGCAGGCTGGCATCGAATCGCGAATCGATGATCAGGAGGGCACGGCTCAGCCGGCGATCTCACCCGTGCAGCAAACGCTGGATCGAGATCTGATCCTGAAGCTGGATTTGCTTGAGGCGGCGGCGATGCTGTCCATCGGGCAGGCTCGGCTGGAGCTGGCTGGCGATCAGCTCGCGGCAATCGCTGCCTATCGGCAGGCCAATCAGATGCTGTCAGCCTCACCGGACGGGCGATTGAATCAGGTCAAGCAGCGCTTGGCCGAAGAACTGCTGCAGATCGAATCCGTCGTTCAACCTGACTGGACTGCAGCCGCTGCCCAGCTCGCCCAGTGGGAACAGCAGGTTCAGGACTGGCCCCTGCGTCCGACCGAGTCGGCCGAGGAGGGGGCAACGGATTCCGAGTCCGCCGAAGAAAATGGTTGGTTCTCTGGAATGCGGTCTTCGCTGGGTCAGCTCGTTACCGTCGAACGCCGCGATGGCCTGGCCCTGGATGCGGAAGTGATCACGTCCCTGCACGAACAATTGCGCCTGCAGCTGGCCTCTGCCGGTCTGGCGCTAGAGCGACGGGATCTTGAGACCTTGAGGCTTCGTCTGGATCAGGTCGGGCAGTTGATCGAGACCTATTTCGATACGGAGAACGACAGCGTCTCGGCCGTGCAGGCCGAGCTTGTGTCACTGGCGGAGCTTGAACTGGCCGCACCACCCAATGGACTGGGTCAGGCGGCTGCCACCCTCGATCAAGTGATCGATTCCCTGTGAAGCGGCTGATCTTCATCATCCTCGCCCTGGTGGCCCTCGTTGCCACGGCACTGCTCGCTCCCCGCCTGGCATCAGACCCAGGCCTGGTCTCCATCGATATCGGGGACTACCGAATCCAGATGTCCCTGTTGACGCTGTTCGGTGCAGTTCTGGTGATGTGGGTGGCCATCAGCCTTGTCATCGCGCTTATTCGCTTACCGGGACGGATGGTTCGCAAGCAGCGCGAGTATCGGGCCCAGCGCCAGCTGGAAAACGGACTTCTGGCACTGACGGAAGGAGATTTCCAGCGGGCCGAAAAGGAACTGGGTAAATCCCTGAATCATCACGGCACGACGGCTGGCTATCTGGCGGCCGCTCAGGCGGCCCAGGGGCAGTCTGATCTGCAGGCGCGTGATCAGTGGCTGCAGCTGGCTGATCGGCGATTTGGTCGCAAGCATTTCGTGACCGATCTGTCCAAGGCGCGCATGCTCGCCGCCGAAGGCCGAATCGAAGAAGCCGTTCCCATTCTTGAAGCCTTGCATCTCAAGAAGCCCAAACATTCGGGCGTGCTGCGCCTGCTGCTGCAGGACTATCAGGATCTTGACCGCTGGCGTGATGTGCGTCTGCTCACGCCGGCGCTGCGCAAGGCCGGCATCATCGATGAGCAGCGCGAGAGCGAACTCGCCACCCTGGCAGCCTGCCGGGAAATGGCCGCGGCAGGCGATCTCGATACGCTCGATGCAGCGCTTCAGGCGTTGGGTCGCAAGCAGCGCCAGGAGCGGGACATCGTGCTGGCCTACGCTCGCCGTGCCGGTGAATTGGGGCATCCCGAAGCGGGTGGAGCGGTCTTGCGGAAGCTCCTGAAAGCAGGGCCAGATCGCGATGCGTTGAAGCTCTATGCGCAGGTCGACGACCATGAAAGGGCTCAGCGCATCTCCGACTGTGAATCCTGGTTGAAGCAGCACCCGGGCCACGGTGGCTTGCACCTGGCACTGGGTTTCCTCTATTTGCAGGATCGCGACTACGACAAGGCGAAGGATCATCTGGAGAAGTCGCTGGATCAGGCGCCGGACGCAGAAGCCTACGCCGCACTCGGACGCCTGCACGACCGTGCCGGTCGCCTGGAAGCGGCGGCTCAGAGCTATCGCAATGCCCTGAGATTGCAGCAGGGTCGTGGCGTCAGGGCGCTCCCCGCGCCTGAATAGGGCCGGATCTAGCCTGCCAGGCTCGATCACGGACTTCCAGACAGCTATTCACTCGCAGGACGCAGCCCTCGTATAATGGGCGGCTGCCTTCTCGCTGTTCCGGTTTACGCCCTATGAAACTCCGAAATATCGCCATCATCGCGCACGTCGACCATGGCAAGACTACGCTCGTCGATCAGCTGCTCCGCCAGTCGGGTGAGTTCGCCGCGCACGAGCGTCTGACCGAACGCGTGATGGACTCGGAAGACCAGGAGCGCGAGCGCGGCATCACGATTCTGTCCAAGAACACGGCCATCACCTGGAAGGACTGGCGAATCAATATCGTCGACACCCCGGGTCACGCCGATTTCGGCGGTGAGGTCGAGCGCGTCCTGTCCATGGTCGATTCCGTGCTGCTGCTGGTCGATGCGGTCGATGGGCCCATGCCGCAGACGCGCTTCGTGACGCAGAAAGCCTTCGCCATGGGTTTTCGGCCGATCGTGGTCATCAACAAGATCGATCGACCGGGTGCGCGCCCAGACTGGGTGCTGAATCAGACCTTCGATCTGTTCGACAACCTGGGCGCCACGGACGAGCAGCTGGATTTCCCGGTCATCTACGCGTCGGGCCTGAATGGTTTCGCCGGTCTGGACGAAAACGTTCGCGACGGCGACCTGACGCCGCTGTTCGAAGCCCTGGTCGAGCACGTCCCGGCACCGCCGGTCGATCCTGATGGCCCATTCCAGATGCAGGTCACCAGCCTGTCTTATTCGACGTATGTGGGCCTGATCGGCATCGGCCGCATCCGACGGGGCTCGGTCAAGACCAACCAGCCGGTCGCCGTGGTCGATCGTGAAGGCAAGAAGCGCTCGGGCCGGGTGCTCCAGGTGCTGGGCTTCAGCGGGCTGAAGCGGGAGGAGATTCCCCAGGCCAGTGCGGGCGATATCGTCGCCATTTCGGGCATCGAGAACATCGGTATTTCCGACACGCTGTGTGATCCGGCCCATGTCGAAGCCCTGCCGCCCCTGTCGGTCGATGAGCCGACGATCCACATGACCTTCCAAGTCAACGATTCACCCTTCGCCGGCCGCGAAGGCAAGTACCTGACCTCACGCCAGCTGCGCGCACGGCTTTATCAGGAAGCCACCCACAACGTCGCCCTGCAGGTTTCCGACACGCCGGACCCGGATCAATTCGAAGTGGCCGGTCGCGGCGAGCTGCATTTGTCGGTCCTGATCGAAACGATGCGTCGGGAAGGTTATGAACTGGCCGTATCGCGCCCGCGTGTTCGCCGACGTGAGATTGATGGCGAGATTGATGGCGAGATTCAGGAGCCGTGGGAAAGCGTCGTTCTGGATATGGAAGAGGAGTATCAGGGTGCCGTGATGCAGGCCATGGGCGAGCGCAAGGGCCAGCTCAAGGATATGGTGCCCGACGGCAAGGGCCGGGTTCGCCTGGATTACATCGCGCCGGCTCGCGGCCTGATCGGGTTCCAGTCCAGCTACCGCACGATGACCGCCGGCACGGGTCTGTTCTTCCGCGTCTTCGATCACTGGGGACCGGAGACGGACAAGATCGCCGCGCGGATCAACGGCACCTTGATCAGCATGGACAAGGGCACGACCGTGGCCTACTCCCTGTTCAATCTGCAGGAACGCGGCAAGCTGTTCCTCGGTGCCGGTGAGGATGTTTACGAAGGCATGATCATCGGTCTGCACAGCCGCGAGAATGACCTGGTCGTTAATCCGCTGAAGAAGAAG
>JBCDLQ010000056.1:0-9103 GCA_039414335.1 Pseudomonadota bacterium
GCCCCGGCGATCGTGTTTCCATTCAGTTCAGATAACGCTGCAGGATCTCGGCGTGGCTGCCGTCGTCGATCATCGCCTGGAGCGCCTGATTGATCTCATTGACCTTGGCTTCGTCGACGCTGGCCTTGCTGAACAGCAGGTGCACGTCATAGAGCCCGAAGTCGATGCCCAGCGCTTCAATGTCGCCGGCGACCCGGCTGCGGCGCTGGATCGAGGCAACCACGAAGGGATCTTCCAGGAAGCCATCGATTCGATAGTCCATCAGGGCATTGATGTTGAGCTCCCCGATGGCGACTTCGACGAACTGGTCGGCGAGATTGTCATCGGCCTGCAGCATCTGGATGGGCTCGGGATAGAGATAACCCTGCGTGACGCCAACCCGGAAGCCATCGGCGAGCAGTGCGGCGAGGTCGCGATCCTGATACTGGGACGTATCTTCGCTGCGGACAAACAGCGTGAAGCGTTCTTCCCGATAGGTGTCGCCGAACCAGGCATAGGCCTCGCGCTCCGGTGTGATGCTGGCCCCGGACAGGACGTCGAGTTCACCGGCCTGCAACAGGCGCAGGAGACTGGCCCAGTTGCCCTGGATAAACTCGAATTCGCAGTCGACCCGCTCGCCGAGCGCGTTGATCACGTCGATGTCCAGGCCCTGAACCTCACCACCCGCTGCGGCGAAGTGGTAGGGCTCCCAGGGATCCCAGCCCATGGTCAGCTCGCACGGAGCTGCTTCAACCGGTGTGGTTGCCGGCGCTGGTGCTGGCGTTTCGCTGGCCATGGTGTCGGCTGGTGGCGCTTCGCTACCGGAGTTGCAGCCCGACAGGCCGAGGGTGGCGATGACCGCGATCATGAAGGCCCTGACAGTCGCCTTGGAAATGATCAGTCCGTTTCGCATCTTGCGTCCTCCTGCTAATGAGTGAGGACTTCTTACCTTAGCGGATTGAGCCGAAGGAAGACAAATCAGCCGGAATCAGGTATTCACGGCAAACAGGACTTCACCGTCGTTCTCAGTGAGATCGAGCGATCGTAACTCGGCGTTCTGGCAGGGCCCGGAAACACAGCGTCCTTCGTCCAGTTCAAACACTGCTCCGTGTGCCGCGCAGACCAGACGGCCATCGTCGTCGCTGAGAAATCGATTCGGTGCCCAGTTCATCGGCCGGCCCTGGTGCGGGCAGCTGTTCATCCAGACCCGAGGGTGTCCCTGATAGCGAGTCCCGACCAGGAACAACGGCTTGCCCGCCGCCTCGGTCTGCAGCTCGACAAACTCACCCTCGACGAGTTGTTCGGAGCGACAAAGGAACTTGGTCGAACTCATGTAGTCTGCCTAAGGTATGAACAACAACGAACCCTGGCGGCGATTCTATCAGCCGCCCCAGAATCCTCTGGCCCGTCTGGGTCTGGTCCTGCTCGGTGTGGCTATTCTGGCCTTGAGCTTCATGCTGGGCATCGTGTTCCTCGCGATCGCGGCTGGACTGGCCATCATCGGCGCCCTGGCGCTGACGGTTCGACGCTGGTTCGGTCTGGACCGAAAATCATCTCCAGATGACCAGACGATCGAAGTGGAATACCGGGTAATCCGCCGAGAGCAGGAACGACGGGACTGACCCCTTGCAGGGGCCGAGGGATCTTGGCGCTTAGAGAATCAGCGTCAGGATCAGGAACAGCGCCAAGACGCCCGCCATCCACAGGGCCGTGATACCCATCGGCGCACGGCTGGAGAAATAGCGATAGCTGCCCTGCTTGAACCCTTTCACGAACAGCACACCGGCTGCGTCAGCAACCTGATTAAGCACGGCTGCTGCGCGGGTCAGCAGGCGATCGACTCTCACCGCTATCGCCGGTAGTGCGCGACGATAAAGCCAGTCCACATCCAGGCTGAGCGTCTCCGTGCGCTTCATCAGCGGTAGCAGGACGAAGAAGGCCAGGCCGGCGAACAGCAGCAGCTGCAGCTGGCTGACCACGTGCTCTGCCGTGTAGGGCTCGTAATCCACCGGGTAGGGCAGCAGACCATAGAGCAGGTTCGGGAACAGGCCGATCCCGATGCAGGCAGCCGAGAACAGGATCATGGCAATGCGCATGTTCCAGGGTGCTTCCGGCGGACGCAGACCCGAATCTTTCTGGAAGAAGACGAACCAGGGGAACTTGATTCCGGCGTGCAGGAATACGCCTGCCGAGGCCGCGATCAGCAGGAACCAGACGAAACCCAGGTGCTCATAGCCGGCGGCTGATGAAATCATCGACTTCGAGACGAAGCCCGATGTGAAGGGGAAGGCGGAAATCGCCAGCGCGCCGATGATGCCGCAGACCGTCGTCAGGGGCATGGTGCGGAACAGACCGCCCAGCTCGGAGCACTTGCGCACGCCGGTTTGGTACATCACCGCACCCGCGCTCATGAACAGCAGCGCCTTATAGAGGATATGGCTGAAGGCATGGGCTGCGGCACCGTTCAGGGCCAGCTCCGTGCCGATGCCGACCGCGGTGACCATGAAGCCGACCTGGTTGACGATCGAATAGCTCAGGATCCGCCGCATGTCGTTTTCTAGCAGGGCAAAGATGATCCCGTAGAAGATCATGAACAGCCCGATCCAGATCAGCAGCGGCTGCCCCGGGAACAGGAGGATCAGCGCCAGTACCGAAGTCTTGGTCGTGAAGGCCGACAGGAAGACGCCGCCCATGGGTCTGGATTCCGGATAGGCATCGGCCAGCCAGGCGCTGATCGGCGGTGCAGCAGCGTTGATCAGTATGCCGATGAAGATCATCCAGGTCGCGAAGGACTCCAGCGTCAGCGCCTGGATTTCCAGCGAACCCGTGGCCACGTAAAGGCCTTCGATACCGATCTTGAGGATCAGGCCGCCGGTCAGGTGGATGATGGCGTAGCGGATGCCGGCTGCGCGAGCCCGCTCGGTCCCGCCACACCAGACCACCACCGTCGAGAACAGGGCCATCAGTTCCCAGAAGATGAACAGGGTGATCAGGTCGCCGGCGAAGCTGACGCCGATGGCGCCTGCAGCGTAGATAATGGCGGCCGAGAGTTCGTACCACTTCGATTGCCTGAAGGCGAAGAGCACGCCGCCAAAAGCCATGATAGCGAAGACCGTGGCGAACATGCGTCGGAGCGCGCCGCCCTCGACCAACTCGATCTGATAGCCGAGGAAAGTCGTCGTGAGCTGGACGCCGTCGGGCACCTGCCAGATCGCATACAACGTGACCAGCGGCGCCAGCAGCGCAAAAATCGGCCGCATGGCCGGGCGCGCCAGGGCAACCAGTACGGCACCGGTGATCAGGATGAAAGCCGGCGGCATGACGAACTCAAACATCGTCGCTCGACTCCTCGCTGCGGATCGCCGGCGTGTCGTAGTAGTCGTCCGGACGCTTCAGCACCCAGCCCAGAACCTTGGCAAACAGCACCATGGCCACGCAGCTCAGGAATCCGAAAGCGGCGTAGAAACCGAGCAACCCGTCCACGCTGAAATAGGCATGGATGTGAATCCAGATCTGCGCAATCACGGTCAAGGCCAGGATCACGCCAGACACCCACCACAGCAGGCGTATGGTCTTGGGCTGAACCAGCCAGTGCTTGGCCCCTTCCCGGATGGCCTGTTCGCGTTCGGGGCTCATGGGGCCACCTCCAGGATGCGGGTTTCAAGGTCGACCAGCGGGCCGTTCAGCGCGAAGAAGGCAAAGACCAGCAGGGCCGTGGTCGACAGTGCGGCGACCATGGGCCACGGCGCCTCGCCATGATCGACGGCCGGGACGTGATCCTCGGGCCGGAAGAAGGCGCGGAACACGATCGGCAGGAAGTAGGCCGCGTTCAGTGAAGTCGAGAGCATCAGTACCACCAGGGTGAAATAGCTCTCGACCTGGAAGGCCCCGGCGATGATGTACCACTTGGACACGAAGCCCGCGGTTGGTGGCACCCCAATCATCGACAGGGAACCTACCGTGAAGCAAACCATGGTGATGGGCATGCGCAGGCCGATGCCGCGCAGCTGGTCGATACGGGTCTTCTTCGAGGCGATGTAGATCGCACCGGCACAGAAGAACAGCGTGATCTTGCCGAAGGCATGGGCGACGATATGAACGGCAGCGCCAATCTCGGCGAACGGTGCCAGTACCAGCGCGGCCATGACCACATAGCTGAGCTGACCGATCGTCGAGTAGGCCAGCATTTTCTTGATTTCGACCTGCTTGAGGGCGATCACAGAGGCGGCAACCACCGTGAAGCCCGCCAGGTAGATCAGGTACTTCTCCAGCGGTACACCGGCGAGGAAGTCCACCCCGAAGATGTAGATCACGACCTTGGTGATGGTGAATACACCCGCCTTGACCACGGCCACGGCGTGGAGTAGGGCAGAGACCGGCGTCGGCGCAACCATCGCGGCCGGCAGCCAGCGATGCATGGGCATGACCGCTGCCTTGCCGACACCGAGCACGAACAGGCCCAGCAGGACAGCAGCAGCACCGGTGCTGATATTGCCGTCCAGAATGCCGCCGGGGGTGAAGTCAACCGTGCCCGCCGCTGACCAGGTCCAGATGATTGCCGGCAAGAACAGGCCGATCGAGGTGAACAGCAGCACGCCCAGATAGGTGCGACCGCCTTCGCGAGCCTTTTCGTTGCGATTGTGCGTGACCAGTGGCCAGGTGCTGATGGTCAGTACTTCATAGAAGATGAACAGGGTCAGCAGGTTGCCCGCCATCGCCACGCCCATCGCGCCGCTGATGGCAACGGCGAAAAAGAAGTAGAAACCGGTCTGGTGCGGCTCCTGGTTGCCGCGCATGTAGCCAATGGCGTAGATCGAGGTTACGAACCACAGGAGGCTGGCGAGCAGGGCGAACATCAGGCCCAGGGGCTCGATGTTGAATGCGATGCTCAGGCCGGGCAGGGGTTCAACCAGGGTAAGGGCCATGGCCTCACGATCAACGATCGGGCCGATCAGCTGCGTGACTAGCGCAAAAAGCGAAGCCGCGGTGATCAGCGTGATCGCTTCTCGCAGGTTCGGCCAGCGCCCCGCCAGGGCAATCAGCACAGCGCCGATCAGCGGCGTGACGATGATGGCCGGAATCAGGAAGGCGGCGCTCATGGCGTGGCTCCCATCAGTGCGTTCGCGCCGATCAGGGCGAAGTCCAGGGTCAGACGCGTGTCGATGCCGAAGTAGTAGGTGGCAAAGACCAGCAGATACATCGGGATCAGCAGACCGAGGCGGGCTTCGCTGACTGATGCCCTGCCTTCCGCTGGCGGCTTCAGCCAAGCGGCCTCGGCCACCTTGCCGATGTAGATCACGGCCATCAGCGATCCGACGAGAATGACAACGACGGCCAGCCACAGGTCCTGCTCGATGGCCGCCTGGATCAGCATCCATTTGCTGATGAAGCCAGCGGTCAGCGGAACGCCGATCAGGCCGAGGCCGGCCAGCACGAAGGCCAGCATGGTCAGGGGCATCTGGCGACCAAGACCCTCAAAGGCCGAAATCCGCGCGGAGCCGGTCTGATAGATCACCGTGCAGACGACCATGAACAAGGCGGCTTTGATGATCGCGTGGTTGAACAGATGGACCAGACCCGCGGCCAGGCCCGTGACCGACAGCAGGCTGATGCCCAGGATGATGTAACCGATCTGGGCCACGCTGGAATAGGCCAGCAGGCGCTTGAGGTTGTCCTGCTGTATGGTCCACAAGGAGGCCATCAGGATGCCGAAGATACCCAGCACGAAGAAGACTTCCGCGTAGGGCATGGCCGCGGCGAAGCCGACACCGAAGACGGTGAAGACCAGACGTAGCAGGGTGTAGACGGCCACCTTGGTTGCCGTCGACGACAGGAAGACCGTGATCGCAGACGGCGCGTTGGCGTAAGCCCCCGGCAACCAGCGATGCAGCGGGAACAGGGCAAGCTTGACGCCGATACCGACGACGATAAAGGCGAATCCAGCCTGCACGGCTCGCGTGTCGGCGACTTCCGGCAGGCGCTCGGCCAGGTCGGCCATGTTGAGCGTGCCGGTCATGATGTAGAGCAGGCCGACGCCGATCAGATAAAAGGTCGCGCCCAGCGTGCCCATGATCAGGTAGCGGAAGGCGGCCAGCGGTGCGGTCTTGGGCCGGCCCATGGCGACCAGGGCATAGGTCGACAGGGACGAGATTTCCAGGAATACGAACAGGTTGAAGGCGTCGCCGGTCAGGGTGATGCCCATCAGGCCCGAGAAGGCGAGCAGGAACAGGGCGTAGAACAGGCCCTGGCGTTCGGGAATCTCCTGGTTCACGCTGATCCGTGCCCAGGGCAGAATAACCGTGGCCATCAGGCTGACGAGCAGACCGATAAAGCCATTGACGGCGTCGACCCTGAACTCGATGCCGATCGGCGGTGGCCAGTTGCCGAAGGCATAGCGCAGCGGCTCATCGGTGGCGGCCGGCAGCACCTGAGCCATGATCAGGACCGACAGCAGGGCGGCGATCATTGCTGTCAGCCAGGGCAGGAAGCGCCCGGGCATCAGTGCACAGATCGGGGCGGCGATCAGCGGGACCAGAACGCCGAAGGGCATCAGTTCGGTAATGGTCATGTGCTGGTCTCGTCTTCGGGATCGTCTTCGTTGAGCAGATCGTCTTCGATCGACCCGAAGTTTTCGTGGATGCGAATTGCCAGAGCGAGGCCCACGGCGGTGGTCGCGATGCCGACCACGATGGCCGTCAGGATCAGCACGTGCGGCAGCGGGTTGGAATAGACCTCGATGCCGTCACGATAGATGGGGGTCGAGCCACCAAGGATCTTGCCGGCAGAAATGAACATGATGAAGGCCGAGGTCTGGAAGACGTTCAGGCCGATGATCTTCTTGGCCATGTTGCCGCGGGAAACCACGGTGTAGAAGCCGATCATCATCAGGATCACGACGATCCAGTAGTTGTAGAGCCCGAGCCAGCCCATCAGTCGTTGCCTCCGACCTCTTCCATGTCCGCCTTGCGCCGGACGAACAGGGTGAAGAAGAGCATGGTCACGGTCGCGACCGTGATGCCGATACCCAGCTCCACCGTGACGATGCCGAACTGCTGCGCGTACTGCGGATCGTCGAGCAGCGGGCGGTAGTCCAGGAAATGGCCGCCCAGTACGACGCCGGCCACGCCGACAGCGCAGTAGATCAGCACGCCGACCAGCATCAGCACATACATGGCTCGCTCGGGGATGATGTCCAGGGCCGCGTCCAGACCGTAGATCAGGGCGAACAGAATCCACGCCGCGGCGAACACGACGCCCGCCTGGAAGCCGCCGCCCGGTGAATACTCACCGTGGAACTGGATGTAGAGCGCGAACAGCATGATCAGCGGGATCAGGAAACGCGCGACGACACGGAGGATGCCGTTATCTCTCATTCCTCTGCCTCCGCTGGCTTGTTCGGCGTGCGGCGTCGTCGCGTGCCCAGCAGGGCATAGACGGCCAGGCCGGCGGTCAGGATGACAAAGCCCTCGCCCATCGTATCGATCGAACGGTAGCTGGCCAGCACTGCGGCCACCATGTTCGGAATCCCCATGTCGTTGTAGGTTTCCTGAACGTAGTATGGCGCGACGTGGGTCTGGATCGGATTGTCCGGGTTGCCGAACTCGGGAAAGTCCAGCGTGGCGTAGATCAGTACGGCGCCGGTCAGCACGACCACAGCCATCGCCGGCCAGTTCGGGCGCGGCGCTTCGGCTTCGTGACGGGGCACGAGTGCCAGCAGCGCCAGCATCAGGATGGTTGAGATGCCCGCACCGACGGCCGCTTCCGTCAGAGCCACATCGCCCGCATCCAGTACGGCGAACAGCGCCGCGGACAGCAAGGAATAGATGGCAAACAGCATGACGGCCGTGAACAGGTCACGCGCCCGAACCACCGCAATCGCGATGATGACCAGGAAGCTGAGCAGGCCGATGTCGATCAGGAATTCGATGACGGCGTCCCCCCTTCAGTCGGCTTGGCGCTGTCGGAATCGACCTTCGGCTCGATGCCGTCGACGATGGCCGCGCGGGCCAGGGCGTGGCTGGCCGTCGGTGCCGTGAACAGCAGGAACAGCAGGATCAGCGCCAGTTTTACCGTCAGGATGCTGAAGCCCGCCTGCAGGATTAGGCCAAGGATGATCATCAGCGCGCACAGGGTGTCGGTGACGCCGGCCGCGTGCAGTCGGGTAAAGAAATCAGGGAATCGGATCAGACCCAGGCCGCCCATGACGCCGAAGGCTCCGCCGGTCAGGAGCAGAACCCAGGAGACGATATCGATCAGCGTCTCAGCCATCGGTGATGTCCCCCTCGCCAGCAGCGCCCAGATCGCGCATGGCGACCAGCTTCAGGACCGCCACCACGGCGATGAAGTTGATCAGTGCATAGACCAGGGCCACGTCAACGAGATCCGCATGGCCGTTGACCTCACTGATCAGCGCGACAACGAGCACCGTCTTGGTGCCGAAGACGTTGACGGCCAGAATGCGGTCGTAGATCGTCGGTCCACGCAGCGCACGGATCAGGGCCAGGACCATAGTGATGAAGACCAGCATCGTGGTCAGAACGAGCACCGTGTTCATGAAGTCTCAGGCCGTTCCTTTGCCGGAGTTTTCCAGCCAGCTGATCTTGGCAGCCATGTGGCCGGCCTGCAAATCTTCGGCGGAGCCGGTATCCAGTACGTGCGCCGTCAGCTCTTCGTGCTCAAGCTGCAGCGTCACCGTGCCAGGGGTCAGAGTGCAGGAATTGGCGTAGGTCACCTTGGCCACGGCGTTTTTGTGCGGCACGGGGACTGCGACGACGCGCGGGCTGATCTTGTTCGGGAACAGCACCAGCCGACAAACGGTCAGGTTCGCCTTGATGATTTGGCCCACTAGCCATGCCCAATAGAGGGGCAGTCGCCAGGAGTAGAGCACGGGGTTGTGTTCGACGCCGACCACGTCCATGCGCCGAGAGAGCCAGACCACCAACAGCACCGAGCCGGCGCCCAGGGCGATGATCTGCGGCTTGTAAACACCGGAGATGGACAGCCAGAGTGCGGCCAACAAGACGCCGAGTGAGATCAGATATCGCATAACCCGCCATATTACCAAGACGCCCGCGAGAATCCAGAACAATCGCACCTCAAGCGCCCGGATTGACCTGGCTGAGGC
>JBCDLQ010000057.1:0-9047 GCA_039414335.1 Pseudomonadota bacterium
CGCCCGTGCAGGTCAGGACCAGATCACCCATGCCAGCGAGCCCCATCAGCGTTCGCGTATCGGCGTTCATGGCGGCACCCAGGCGCATCACTTCAGCCAGGCCGCGGGTGATCAGCGCGGCGCGCGTGTTGTCGCCCAGACCCAGGCCATCGACCATGCCGCAGGCGATGGCGAGCACGTTCTTGACCGCGCTGCCCAGCTCAGCGCCGGTGAGATCGGCCGTGTAGTAGGCACGGAAACTCGACCCGTGCAGCAGTTCGGCCCAGGCTTCACCGAAGGCCGCGTTGTTGGACGCGACCGTAACCGCCGTCGGCAGGCCTGCAGCGACTTCCTTGGCAAAGGAAGGCCCCGTGACCAGCGCCAGGGGCATGTCGGCCCCGAAGCGTTCGGCGGCCACCACGTGCAGCAAACGACCGCTGCCCGGTTCAAAGCCCTTGCTGGCCCAGGCCAAGCCAATCTCGGGAGTCAGATGGGGCGCAATGCGCTCCAGCGTGTCCGGAAAGGCATGGGAAGGCGTCACGACGAGCAGGCGCTCGGCCCCTTCCAGGCAGGCATCTATGTCATCGCCGATGGTGATGTTGTCGGCCAGCCTGAAGTCCGGCAGGTAGCGCCTGTTGACGCGCACTTCCTGCATGACGCGGGCCTGGTCGGGGTCACGGGCCCAGAGACGGACCGCATGACCCTGACGGGCCAGCTGCATGGCCAGTGCGGTTCCCCAGGAACCGGCACCCAACACCGCAACCGGCAGGCTCATGCTTAGGCCGTACCCTGAGATTCGCCGGCGAGTCGCTGACGGAAGATCGACTCGAAGTTGATCGGCTGCATCGGCGGCATGAAGTAACCCCCGGCCGACACCAGATTCGAGATCTGCGCCCGGTTGTAGGGGAACAATACGTTCGGGCACAACACGTTAAGCACGTACGGCAGCTGTTCTTCAGAAAAACCTCCGAACTGGAAGATGCCGCCGTACTGGACTTCGCACAGGAAGGCGGTGATATCGCCCTGCTTGGCGGTCATGGTGACGGTCAGGATCACTTCGTAGCGATTCTCGTCAAGCTTGTTCGTGCGCTGGGACAGATTCAGGTTCATGTCCGGCTGGCCTTCCGCGCCCTCGAGTTCCTGCGGTGACTTGGCCTCGTAGGAGCTGTCCTTCAAAAAGACATGCTGAACGATCATCTGCGCTTCGCGGGTCTGCCCTGCGGCGCCCTGGATATCTTCTGCCATGGTGGTTTGTGTCCTTCGAAATAATTCAGGTATTGCTGGTAAAGATTGACCGGATCAGACGACCGCTCAGGCGGTGGTCTGGTCGGATCGAGAGGATTGGTCTTCCGCTTCGGCTTGTTGGTCAGACGCCGGCTGAGATTCGCTGTTGTCCTGAACTTTCTTGCCCTTTTTCCCTTTTTTCTGCTTCTCGCCGCGGGGCTTGGATTTACCCGAACCCTTGGCGCGGCTGATCGGCTGTTGATCCGCCAGCCACTGGGCCAGACCGCCCATCAGCACGTTGACGTTGGTGAAGCCCAGCGCAACCAGCTTGCCGGCGGTTTGCGGTGACAGCTGGCCATTCTTGCAGTAGACCAGGACCGGTCGCTCAGCGTACTTGAGCAGTTCCTTGTTGCCGGCTTCGATCCGAGTCGGCGGCATGTGGATCGCACCGACGATGTGGCCCTTGGCGAAATCGGCGCTGTTGGAAACATCCAGGATCACCGAATCGTCCTGATTGATCAGACGCACGGCGCCCTGGGAATCCAGTTCGCGCCATTTGCGCCCGAGTCGGGCCATTTCCCAACCCAGCCAGACGATCAACAGAATGATGAACGCGCCGCTGAGCACCGGATGATTGCCGATAAACTCGATTACTTGCTGCATGAGGGAGTGTTATTGAAAAACCAAGCCCGCCATTATCCGTGATTTTTCACGCCTGTGCCAGCACTTGAGCGCCGGCACGATCACGATCCTGGCGAGGATTGTGGGATAATCATCCGCTACATTCAGTCCACGCCCTCATATCGCCATGCCTGCACCCAAACCCCTGATCTTGCTCATCCTCGACGGCTGGGGCCACCGCGAAGCAGCGGCTGACAATGCGATCAGCGTTGCCCACACGCCCCACTGGGATCGAATCGCATCCGAGCAGCCGAAAGCCCTGCTGGAAACCTCCGGGACCGCCGTGGGTTTGCCCGACGGTCAAATGGGCAACTCGGAAGTCGGGCACATGAACATCGGTGCAGGTCGGATCGTCTATCAGGAACTGACCCGAATCGACCGGGCGATCGAGACGGGCGAGTTCGAGACCAACGCGGCATTGAACGCCGCACTGGATCAAGCCGAAGCCTCCAAAGGCACCGTGCACATCCTCGGCCTGCTCTCTCCCGGTGGCGTGCACAGTCATGAAGATCATTTCCTGGCGACCCTCAAGCTCGCTTTGAGCCGCGCAGTGACCCGAGTCGCCGTTCATGCCTTCCTGGACGGGCGCGATATGCCGCCTCGCAGCGCGCGCCTGTCGATCGAGAAGATGGAGGCGGCCGTCGCCGAAGATTCCAGGGCCTGCATCGCCAGCGTTTCCGGTCGCTACTACGCGATGGATCGCGATCAGCGCTGGGATCGCGTCGAGAAAGCCTGGAGAGCACTGGTCCAGGGTCAGGCCGAATTCGACGCGGCGACCGCCACAGAGGCTCTCAATCAGGCCTATGAGCGGGAGCTTGATGATGAATTCGTGGTCCCCACCACCATCGACGGCGGCGTTCCTGTCGCCGATGGCGACGTGGTGCTGTTCATCAATTTCCGAGCCGACCGTGCCCGGCAGCTGACCAGCGCATTCGTCGATGCAGATTTCGAAGGCTTTGATCAGCCCCGACCGTCACTGGGTGCAATGGTCACGATGACTCGTTACCAGGCTGACCTGCCCTGCCCGGCGGCTTTCGAGCCCGAGCGAATGACCCAGCTGTTCGGTGGCGTGCTGGCGAACGCGGGATTGCGCCAGCTGCGCATTGCCGAAACCGAGAAATACGCCCACGTGACCTACTTCTTCAACGGTGGCGAGGAGACCGTCTTCCCGAAGGAAGATCGTGTTCTGATCCCTTCACCGCGCGTGGCCACCTACGACCTGCAGCCCGAAATGAGTGCGCCGGCCCTGTCCAAACAGCTCAGCGAAGCGATTCGCAGCCAGCGATACGATGTCATCGTGGCCAATGTGGCCAATCCGGACATGGTCGGCCATTCCGGTGTCTTCAAGGCGGCCGTCGAGGCGGTCGAAGCGGTCGACGAACTGCTGGGCGCTGCGATCCAGGCCACACAGGACAGTGGCGGCGAACTGCTGATCACGGCCGATCACGGCAACGTCGAGCAGATGACCGATCCCGAGACGGGCCAGGCGCATACGGCACATACGCTGAACCCCGTTCCCTTTGTCTATGTCGGTCCCCGCGAAGTCCACATGGCTGACCAGGGCTCACTGCGCGATATCGCGCCGACTATGCTGAGCCTGCTGGGCCAGACGATTCCTTCAGAAATGACCGGCCAAGCCCTGGCTCGCATCGAAGAGGTCGAGTCCGTGTCGTGATCCCCTGGCCGGGCACCGTTCGACAGTCCTCCCTGATTCCTGGACCGCAGTCTGTTGCAGCCGGGATTCTGCTGCTGTTCGCCAGTTCCGTACTGGCGCAGTCTTCCAGTCAAAATGAAGCCGAGCTGAGCGCGCAGCTCGATGCCGTGCGCGCAGAGATTGCTGCCATCCAGTCGCGTCTCTCAGACGATTTGAGTGAGCGCGATTCCGCACTGGATCGACTTGCCGATGCCGATCGGGAAGTGTCCGGCGCCGAGCGAGCGCGTCGCGAAACCCAGGAGCGCATCGAGCAGGTCGAATCGGAAATCGAAGCACTCGACGATCAACGATCGCGCCTGGAAAGCGCATTGAGCGAAGTCGGTCAGCAGCTGGCTCAGCAGCTCAACTTCGTTTATCAACAAGGCAGCCAGTCGCGCCTGAAGATATTGCTGAACCAGGACGATCCACGCCAGCTCAATCGCCAGCTGGCCTATCAGGGATACCTGTCGCGCCGGCGCCTCGATGTGGTCGAGGAACTGCAGGCGACGGCGCTGGCGCTGGAGTCCAACCGGATCGAACTCGTCACGACCCAGGAGCGCCTGCAGCGCCTGGCCAATCAACAGGACAGCAACATCCGTCAGCTGGGCCAGGCGCGCCAGGATCGGGAAGCGGCGCTCGAAGTCATCGAACAGCGAGTCCAGAGCCAGCAGGAAGAGCTGGTCTCGCTGCTGGAAGACGAGCGGGAACTGGCACGGCTGCTCGATCAACTCGCCGCCAGCCTCGCCGATATTCCACCGGATGCGGACGTGCCTGGGATCGCCGACCTGCGTGGCGAGCTGCCACGCCCTATCGGCGGCCAGCCGCGCTTTCGATTCGGCGAGCGTCGGTCCGGTGAACTGACCTGGAATGGCTGGCTGATCCCCGCCCCGAGCGGCACGGATGTGGCGGCCATCGGCCATGGCCGGGTTGCCTATGCCGATTGGTTGCGGGGCTACGGCCTGATCCTGATCATCGATCACGGCGACGGCTTCATGAGCCTCTATGCTCACAACGAAGCCCTTCTCCGCGATGTGGGCGACTGGGTCAATCCCGGTGAAGTGATCGCCAGCGTCGGCAATACGGGCGGCGTGGAGCTCGACGGTCTGTATTTTGAGCTCCGGCGCAATGGAGACCCGGTCAATCCGGCAAACTGGTTGGAATGAACGCTCAGCCTCTTCAAGTGCTTTCCTTGCTTCGTCTCGTGGTGCTCCCGCTCGCACTGGTCGCGTCACTGGCCTGGGGCCAGGAAAACGATGCGCTCGACATCGACGACCTCAAGGCCTTTGCTGAAGCCTGGGGACGAATCAAGTCGCAGTACGTCGAGCCGATCGACGATCACGTGCTGCTCGAGGCCGCCATCCGCGGCATGGTCAGCGAGCTCGATCGCCATTCATCCTGGCTGGATGAGGCACAGTTCGCTCGTATGGAGGCCGACGCCCTGGGTCGTTTTGGGGGGCTGGGCGTGAGAATCGCCATTCAGCCGGACCACCTCCAGGTCGTCGACACCACGCCGGAAGGGCCCGCTGCGCTGGCCGGGCTGAGTCCCGGCGATCGCATCCTTGAAATCGATGGTCAGACCATCGTGGACGGCAATAGCGACGCCATGGCCCTGGCCCTGCGCGGCCCCGCCGGCTCCACGGTCGAGCTCACGGTGGCCAGAGTAGCGAGTGGACGCGAAGAGAAGCTGCTGCTGACGCGCCAGGTCATCCGCCAGGAGAGCGTGTTCTGGCAGGTCATTGACAAGGATCAGGCACTGATCCGGATCACCAGCTTTCAGCAGACGACCGCGGTCGAACTGGATCGCGCGGTCGAAGCGTTACTGGAAGCCCACGAGCCCCGCGGCGTGATTCTCGATCTGCGCGGCAACCCGGGCGGCATGGTGCAGGCGGCTGTAGCGGTCAGCGACCGTTTTCTCGATGAGGGTCTGATTGTGAGTGCTCAAGCTCGGGAAACGTCCGAGCAGGAACGCTTCGAAGCCAACCCGGGAGCCCTACTCACCGGTCTGCCCATGGCCGTACTGATCGACAATCAATCGGCCTCGGCCGCCGAAATTCTGGCGGCGGCGCTGCGTGATCATGAGCGCGCGACGCTGATCGGTGAACGCAGCTACGGGAAAGGTTCGGTCCAGTCGATCTGGCCTTTGAGCAACGGCTCGGCCCTGCGACTAACCACGGCCCGCTATCGCACTCCGGCCGGCCGAGATCTCGAAAGGGCCGGCGTCCTGCCAGATATCGAAGTACCCTACGCAAACGCAGCAGGCGATGCGGTCCTGGACGCCGCGCTGGACTGGATGAAGAAGCACAACCGATGACGAACTGGCTCGATCGATTGGGACCCATGACCGCGCTGTTGCCGCTACTGGCAGTGGTGTTGGGTTCGCCGCTGCATGCAGAAACGCCGCGAATCGCCATCGTCATCGACGATGTTGGGTACCAGTGGCACCTGGATCAACGGGCGATGGATCTGGAAGGCCCCGTGGCCTTGGGCATCATCCCCGAGAGCCCTCACGCCTACCAGCTGGCAAGGCGCGCCGAAGCACGGGATCGCGAGGTCTGGGCCCATCTGCCGCTGGCCGGACTTCGCTACGACAACTGCCAGGCAGGTCTCACCTGCCTCGATGCCAATTGGAGTCATGAGCTGATCCGCGAGCATCTGACCGCGCAGCTGGCTCTCGTGCCCGGCGCGATCGGCATCAACAATCATCAGGGCAGTCAGTTCACATCCGATCCCTTTGCCGTCTCGCAATTGATCAATGCGATCACCGATCTGAATCGAGAGAGAGGGCAACCGCTGATTGTCATGGACAGCCGAACGGTGATCAACAGCCAGCTCGAACGCCTGGCGAAAGAGGCAGGCCTGGATACACTCAGTCGCCGGGTCTTTCTGGATCACCGCAATGAATGGGACGCCATCGAATCGGCCTGGGATGTGCTGATTCGTCTGGCCCATCGCCACGGACAAGCCATCGCGATCGGCCACTCGCGTCAGTTGACCCTGGAGTTCCTTGAATCGGCGCTGATTGATGTGTCGGATCAGGGTGTGATCCTGGTCGCGCCGTCCGAAATGCTGCCGCCGAGGCGGCGATCGGTATCGCTACCGATCGCCCCCTGACGAATCAACCATTCAACCGCCGTAGGTGTAGCTGGCCTGCAGGCCCAGCGGAATGCCGAAGGCCCAGTAAATCAGCAGGAAGATGGTCCAGCCAATGGCCAGCGCCACGGAATACGGCAGCATCATCGAAATCAGCGTCCCGATTCCCGCTCCCTTGAAGTAGCGCTTGCAGAAGACCACGATCAGCGGGAAGTACGGCAACAGTGGCGTGATGATGTTGGAACTGGAATCACCCACGCGGTAAGCGGCCTGCGCCAGCTCAGGTGAAATGCCCAGGCGCATCAGCATCGGCACGAAGATCGGCGCGATGATCAACCATTTAGCCGACGCGGAACCGACGAACAGGTTGACGATCATGGTCAAGCCGATGATACCGATGATCGTGACCTGCGCCGGCATGTTCATGCTGCCGAGCCAGTCCGCGCCGTTGACCGCGATCAGAATTCCGATGTTCGAGTTGTTGAAGGCGGCGATGAATTGAGCCGCGAAGAAGGCCATCACGATGTAGTAGCCCATGGATTCCATAGACTTGCTCATGCCCGTGATGATGTCCTTGTGCGTATCGATCGTGCCGGCAACATAGCCGTAGACCACACCGGGAATCAGGAAGAACAGGAAGATCAGTGGCACGATGGAGCGCATCAGCGGCGCACCGAAAGAGGTCACGCTCTGGAACATCGTCAGATCGGGATTCGGATCACGCAGCGGTGAACCGGGCAGCAGGACGGCCACGGTCAACAGCACGGCAGCGAGGATGATGCTGACTCCAGCCCAGGCCAATCCCTTGGACTCGGCCGGCGACAGCGCCTCGAGCTTGGGCATATCCGTCATGTCGCCATCGATCGGCGTTTCCTTAACCAGACGCGGCTCGATCACCTTGTCGGTCAACCACCAGCCAACCCCGATGATCAGCAGGCTCGAGGCCGACATGAAGAACCAGTTAGCCAGCGGGTTGACGTACAAATTCGGGTCCAGGACCTGGCCGGCAGCCTGCGTGATGCCCGCAAGCATCGGGTCGATGGCCGAAGGGATGAAGTTGGCGGAGAAGCCGCCGGAAACACCGGCGAAGGCAGCAGCAATACCGGCTAGTGGATGTCGTCCCGCGGCATAGAACATCACTGCACCGAGTGGAATCACAACGACATAGCCCGCATCAACGGCCGTATGACTGACGATGGCAATCAGAATCAGCATCGGTGTCAGCAAGCTGGCCGAGGTAATGCCCAGGAGCTTGCGCAAGGCCGCGTTGACGAATCCCGTGTGCTCGGCCACACCAACGCCGAGCAAGGCCACCAGGACGATGCCCAATGGCGCAAAGTTCACGAAGACGGACACCATGTTGACCATGAAGTTGGCCATTTGATCGCCCGAGAGCTGGTTGATGACCTGAATCGGCTCTCCCGTGCTGGGATGCACGGCGGAAAAAGTGAATTGCGCGAGGAAAGCCGAGCCAATCCAGACCGCAATCATCAGCAGGAAGAACAAAACGGCCGGGTCCGGCAGCTTGTTGCCCACGACTTCGATCACATTGAGCGCGCGCTCCAGCCAGGTGCGCTCACCGGATAGGTTCTGAGAAGACGGGGGATTCGGGGTGTTGGTTTCCATGGGGCGGTCAGCTCGTGCGGCCTGAATCAGCGCAGAACCTTAGCACAGGCAACCGGGAATCGGCCAGACAGGATCAGCTGCTCTTGCGTGGACCCCCGACCGGCAGCGGGGTCACCTTCTCTCCACTATGGGAATCACGGATGATGCAGGCTCCACGCTTCCGGACCCGCTCCACGCGAACCACCGTATGGGCAGGCAGATGCATCACTTCAACGTCAGCGAATTCTTCCCGCATCTTCTCTTCGGTCGGGTCC
This sequence comes from Pseudomonadota bacterium, assembly GCA_039414335.1. Classification (GTDB taxonomy): domain Bacteria; phylum Pseudomonadota; class Gammaproteobacteria; order Xanthomonadales; family Wenzhouxiangellaceae; genus Wenzhouxiangella. The sequence goes on from JBCDLQ010000057.1 coordinate 8,548, forward strand.
ACGACCAGGGAATTCTCGTCATCGAAGATCAGTCCTGCGATTTCAATGAAGCCATAGGCCAACTCACTGCCGAGCACTTTCTCGCAGAACAACTCGTAGACCTTGCCGTGATTGAAGAACGTCACCTTGTACATCAATAAGTCCGTTGTTGATCAGTCTTCCCGCAATGCGAGGTTAGCCTGCCCGGGAATCAGGCGAAGCAACACTGCGGCGGCCAGCCCGAGAAGGAAGCCAGCTACGTGCGACCACCAGGCTACATCACTGGAAATGGGGCCGAAGACGCTGAACAGCAACTGGACGGCGAACCACGAGCCGATCACCAGCAGGGCCGGTACGCGCGCAAACTGCAGATACAGCCCCAGGGGCAGCCACAGGCCCATACGGCGGCTGGGGAACAATCCCAGGTAGACGCCGATGATCGCCGATACGCCGCCGCTGGCACCAATCACCGGCCGCAGACTCTCTGCCAGCTGCCAGGCGACCACGGCATTGGCCAGGCC
>JBCDLQ010000058.1:0-8986 GCA_039414335.1 Pseudomonadota bacterium
CGCAAGATGCTGCGAGTCTTCCTCATGCAGGCCCTTGCTGCTGACGGGCGGGGCGACTTCGCCGGTCTCTCGTGCTCGCAACTCGGCCTGGTACATCGGCCCGAAATCCCGACCGGTCCAGACCACGGCAAACACCAGTAGAAGGGCAAACAGGGGATAGAAGCTGAAAGGGATCGCGTTCAGAAACACGAAGTAGGCATTTAGTTCGAGTTCGGGAATGCCTTCCAGCGCCGAACGAATCAGTCCGACCTGATAGCCGATCCAGGTCGTCACCAGCGCCAGGCAGGCGATCGGTGCGGCCGTGGAGTCGACCAGATAGGCGAGCTTCTCTCTGGAGATTCGATGCTTGTCCGTGATCGGTCGCATCGTGTTACCGACCACGAGAGAGTTGGCGTAATCATCAAAAAAGATCGTCATACCCAGGGCAACCGTCGCCATGCTGGCGCGTCGCACGGAGTCGGCAAACTGAACGATCTGATTGACCACGCCGGCCAGCCCGCCATTGCGGGTGATCAGCCCGACCATGCCGCCGATCATGGCCGAGAACAAGATCACCGAAGCGTTATCGCTGTCGGCCAGCGCATTGACGATATGGAGCTGGAAGCTCTCCAGCAGACCGACGCCCAGCCCCGCGAAGGTGAAATCATTCAAGGCCCAGGCGCCGATCCAGATGCCGATGAACAGGGCCGGAATGATCTGGCGCAGCCAGAGCGCCAGGCTGACGGCGATGATGGGCGGCAATACGGACACCCAGCCAAAATGCGCAGGTGCCTCGGTCACTTCATTCGCCCAGGCGGTGACGGGCAAGAAGGCCATGACGGCCAGCGCCGAGAAAACGGCGATCCCTCTGGAAATCCCTCGATTGTTCATGCGTTCCCCAACATGTTCTGCAGCACAGTCTGACACTTTTTGATTCGTTGTTGTAAGTGGTGGTATTCGTCCGGTGGCAAGGGCAGAGCCAGATGCCAGCGTTCTTCGAGCTCGGCCACCTCACTGCCGAGATCCCGTTGCGCCTCTCCCTCTGACATTCGGGCCGCCAGCCGCTGGACCTGATAGTTCATTCGACGTTCCTTTTCCTCGGCAGGCGAGTCCAGTCCCGAAAGAAACTCGAATTCGATGGCCACCTGCGCGGCCAGCTCTACGTGCTCAAGGGCCTTCGCTTGCAGTGCTGAAAGCTCGATTTCTGCGACTCGCCTTGCCGACTCGACCAGTGCCTCCGGCAGAGACTCTTCGATGTCGACCTCAGCTTCCTTGCCTTGCAGACGACCCTCGTAGGCATTCTGGATGGCCAGCGCTGCCTGAATCTGCGCCTCTGCAACTTGCTGTCGCTGCTGGTCACGCAACGCTTCGAGGCGTTGCTCGAAGCGCTTGAGGGCCTTGTCGAAACGCTTGACCAGGGCTGCTGGCTTTGGATGGCGCTGATTCCAATCATTGGCCAAGCCAGTCAGACGCGACTGCGCGGCTTCGAGTTGATCCTCTGGCAACATGGCAATCTCCTCTGCCGCCACACAAAGTTGCTTCAACACTTCGACCACGGCCTGATTGGCTTCTTGTCGCGCTTTGCGTTCTCCATCCAGCTTCTCGAAAAGCGGATCAATGTGACTACGGAATTCCGTCCAGAGCTTCTGGTCGATCCGGCGCCGACCCTGACCGGCTCGCTTCCATTCCGCCTGCAGGCCCTTGGCTCGATCGATCGCGTCCTTCAGTTCCGCCTCATTGGCCAGCGCCTTGGCCTCATTGATCAGGCGGCGTTTGGCCCGTTCGACCTGTTCGAAGGCCTGGTCGAGGCGGCCGGAGAGTGCGCTCATCAGGTCCCTGAGGCCACCCGCCGCAGCACCCCGGGCCTTTGGCGGCAATTCATCGAGGCGACGTATGGCTTCGCGGGCCTTGCGCAGTACCGGCATCAATGCCTTTGAATCGGCGTCTTCGGACCGGGCGAGTGCCTTGCCCCGATCGATGAATCGATGCAGCTGCTCCAGCGTTTCTTCCTGAACACCCTGGCGCTTCTCGAAGTAGGGCTTGGCCGAATCAAATGCCGCTTTCGCGGCCGCCTGAAAGCGCCGCCATTGACCACTGGGCGCTGCAAAGCGGCGCTTGTCGCCAGGCAAGATCTCCAGCTTCTCCAGGCGTTTCCACTCGGTTCGAGCTTCCTTCAATACGGCGGTTACGGCGTCAGGGTGCTGGCCAGAACCGGGCAGTGCCTCCAGCTTTTCGATCAGCTCATCGCGATGGCTGTTATTCGACCAGTGCTGATAGTCGCGCAGCTCCCGGAAGCGGCCGTCCAGCCGCTGCAGGCGTCCGGTCACTGCCGAGGGGCACTGCTTCGGTGGCAACGCTTTCAACGCACCACGAATCGTTTGGAACCGAGCATTGGCCGCCTGCAAATCACCGGCTACGAGAACTGACGACAGGGCATCGAGTTCTGCGCCAAAATCCGGCAAGGGTCCCTTGCTGGCGTCGGAACGCTCGGCCGTTGCGGGTTGCCGTGCCGCGTTCTGCACCTGTAGCTGCAGTTCCTTGAGAATCGGCAGCATCGTTGATTTCAACGATTCCTCGGCTTCACCAGCCTGCGCCAGCGCATTCCATGCTCGATCCCATTCGGCCAGCAGCTCGCCGGGCTTGATCGCCGCCTGGCGATTACGCAACTGGCCACGGATCTTGTCGGCGGCAGCCTGCAGATTGCCGTCTGCAGCGATGGTCTGCTCGGGCTCAATATCTGCTTCAGAGGCAGGAGCATCAGTAGGCAAAGGTCGGGCAATCGCGGCCTCGACGATCGTCAGGGCGCTGTCGAAACGCTTCTGCAGCGCAGCCGGTGGCACGTCCAACTGACCCCATTCCGATTGCACCTTGGTCAGTTTGTCCTGTCGCTGATCGAGGTGCTCGCCTCGCGACAAGGCCTCCATTTCATCGACCAGCGCCTGCGCTTTCTCTGCGACCAGGTCAATTTCGCCATGGCTGGCCTGGATCTCCTGCAGTCGGTTCTGAACGGCTTTTGACTTCTGTTTGTTTTGCTTTCTGAGTTTGCCGTGAAGTCGCTCCAGCGTCGAAAGTTGATTGATACGCCGAAGTATCGATTCAGCCAGAGCCGCATCAGTTTCGCTGGCGTAGCAATCCCCAAGAAATCCCTGTGCCTGCACCTGCTGTAAGGCATGAGCGCGTATGTTGATTTCCCTGGCGCTGGCGGCCAGCGTTTTGATCAGCTCCGGATTGCTCAGTGTCTTCGCCCAGGCCAAGCGCTCAGGATCCAGTTCCTTCGGATCCGATTCTGTAGCGCAGCGAGACAGGAACTGGTCAGCTGCGGCGAGCAACTCTGGCTCCGTTTCGCGCAAACGGGCGTCCAGCCAGAAGGCTTCCGAATTGATTCGCCGTAACGCAGCCAAGCGCACGGCCGACGAATCATCCTGTTCGGCAAGATCGGGCAGGGCACGAATCAGTTCGGGGTCGTCGATGGACTGAATGGCCGCGATACGCGATTCAGGGTTCTTGTGTTGCCAGGGTTTCTTGAAGAAACGAGAAGTCAGGCTCATGCGGTTGATGCGTCAGATCGTTCCATGGTCGAGACCAAGCATAACCGGCCACGGCCTGAGCCGTGGACCTGCAGCTTGGGTGGAGTTCTTCAGCCCTTGCGGTCTTCGCCTTCCGGCCGTGCCTGGGTCTCATTATCGAGGTGATCAGATTCTGCAGGCTGCCTTCGCGAGAGGCCTTCATTGGCCAGGCCGTCTTCGCCACCAGGCTCTGGCTCGTCTCCAGTCGGCTGTGGATCAGGCTTGGGGTTGAATTCCTTGCTGAAGATCTGCCAGAAGGCGATAAACAGGACGGCGATCAACGGACCGACAACGAAGCCGTTGATGCCGAACAGGGCCAAGCCACCCAGCGTCGAAAGGAGCACCATCCAATCGGGCAGCTTCGTGTCGCGTCCGACCAGGATCGGGCGCAGGATATTGTCAGCGAGACCAATCACCAGAAAGCCATAGGCCAGCAGTACCGAGGCGGCAACCCAGTCACCGACCGCATAGAGATAGAGCGCGGCGGGTAGCCAGACCAATCCGGCACCGATGGCAGGAATAAGTGACAGCACGGCCATTACCACGCCCCAGAGCAGGGCGGCGGGCAAGCCGAGGATCCAGAAGATCAGACCACCCAGAGCGCCCTGAACCATGGCCACGAGCAGGTTGCCCTTTACCGTGGCCCGAGTGACCTCGGAGAACTTGCGGAACAGCAGCCGCTCGCGCTCGTCACCAAGGGGCAGGGCATGGACCAGCTCGTCGACCAGGCGTCGGCCATCACGCAGGAGGAAGAAGGCCACGTAGAGCATGAGACCGAGCTTCAGAATGAACTCGAAGGTGCTCTGGCCAACAGCCAAGGCGTTCTGTGCCACGAGTCGGCTGGCAGCGACCGCTGCCGAGGCAGCGTTCTCGCGAATCTGGTCCGTGTTGATACCAAAGCGCTCGAACAATTCCTGAATTGCCGGAAAAGCGCTGCGTATCTGGTCCAGGAACTGGCCGGGCTGCAGCTCGCCTGTCTCAATGCGCTGATAGAGCTCGACGCCTTGCTGTATGAATGAGGTCAGGAGCAGCAGAACCGGTATGACGACCAAAACGACGCAGGCCAGCAAGGTGGCCAAAGCAATCGTATTGGGGCGTGGCCCCCACCACCTTTCCATCTGTATCTGCAGTGGATGAAACAAGACGGCAATGATGCAGGCCCAGAGTATCGGCGCAAAGAAGGGCTTGAGCAGGAACAGGAACAGACCTGTAACCAGCGCGAGCAGCAATAGAAAAGATCGTTGTTCCAGTTTCTCGACCATGGGGTCTAGTGCACTCGTTGGGAACTGCCGTGGACTATATACGAGTTGAACGGGCTCCCACCAGTCTCAGAGTCTTCATCGGCCGTCAAACACGCGAAGAATGATAGATTCCATTCAGGCCCGTCGTATGATCATGTCCAGTTTGTGGAATGCTTATCTTGTGCCTTGCGCTTGCCTTCGGCGCTGAGATTAACCAATTGCCTCTGAACACTGAACCGACAGGCCAGCACCTGTCCAGGGAGTTGATCCGCATGACCCGTGATTTTCGAGCCCTTCTTGTCATTACTGCTATGGCGATACTGCTTGTTGCCTGTGAACCGACAGCCGAAGCACCGGCGGCGGAACCGGATCCACGACCGGTAAAGGTGATTGCGTTGACGAGTAGCAGCAACACAATCAGCGCCCGATACCCGGCGGTTATCGACGCCTTGGAGCGAGCTGAGCTGAGTTTTCTGGTTGGAGGAATCATCCAGGAGCTCAATGTTAATGAGGCTCAGGACGTTGCCGCAGGCGATGTCATCGCGCGCCTCGATCCCAGAGACTTCCAAAGCGCCGTGACCGCTGCGCGAGCCTCCTACAACAACGCCGAGGAAGAATATCAGCGCGCCGTTCGACTGCTGGCTCAGGATGCGATCGCCAGCAACGTGGTCGAACAGCGTGAGACGCAGCGTGACGTGAGCCAGGCCCAGCTCGAACAGGCGGAAAAGGCGTTGGAAGATGCGGTCCTTCGAGCACCCTTTGACGGCGTCGTTGCGAGCGTGCCAGCCACATCTCAACAGACTGTGGCCGCGGGTACGCCGGTCGCCACGCTGATCAGCGTCGGCGCACTCGAGGCCACAATCAACCTTCCCGCCACGGACATCGCGCGCGTGCCCTCACGTCAGAACCGAAGCGCGGCAGTGATTCTGGAAGCCGTTCCTGGAACAGAAATACCCGCGGAATTTCGAGAGGCAGACTTGGTTGCCGACGCGATTTCTCAGACCTATGAGATCACCTTCGCCTTCAAAGCCCCGGACGATGTGTTGGTCTTGCCGGGCATGAATGCCACCGTCATGCTCCGTGCAACCGATAGCGGTTTATCAGAATCCATTTCCGTGCCCCTTGCAGCAGTTCAGAGTGATGGGGAAGGACAGTATGTCTGGGTGGTCGACCCCAACTCCAGTGTCGTCAATCGACGCAATATCGAGATCGCGCCGGGAATCGGAGAAACGGTCAACGTCATCAATGGGCTGTCATCAGACGATCGGATTGTCGGGGCCGGCGGAGCCTACCTGGCCGAAGGCATGAGGATCACACCGTGGACCGAGTGAACAGTTCCTTGAGTGATGGGAGCGCCTTGAGATGAACCTGGCCGAATTTTCGATCAAAAATCAGCTACTCAGCGTGATCATCGTGATCATGGCACTCGTGGGTGGCTGGGTCGCCTATACGGGGATGCCACGTTTTGAAGACCCGGAATTTACGATCCGAACGGCGATGGTCATTACCCAGTATCCCGGGGCGACGCCGCTGGAAGTTGCTGAGGAAGTCACTGATCCTCTTGAGCGAGCATTGCAGCAGCTTGCGGAAGTCGACGACATCGAATCCAAGTCAGTTGCCGGGCGCTCTGAAATCTCGGTGAATATCAAGTACTCCGACTCCCCAAACCGATCGGATCTGCAGCTCATCTGGACCAAGCTGCGAAACAAGGTCAACGACGCTGCACAGCAGCTACCGCCGGGCGCGAGGGCGCCCTCCGTCAACGACGATTTTGGTGATGTCTACGGTCTGTTCTACTTTTTGACCGGCGAAGGATTCACCCCAGCTGAATTGAATCGCTATGCCGAGACCCTTCAGAGCGAACTGCTGCTCGTCGACGGTGTGGCAAAAGTGTCGCTGGATGGTGCCCTGGATGAGGCCATTTTTGTCGAGATATCGCAGCAGAGCACAGCTTCCCTGGGCATTTCGATCAACAACCTTTATCGAGCACTCGATGTTCAGAATGCAGTCCTGCCGGCCGGAGAGGTCGATATCGGTGAACGCAGGCTGGTCATTCGGCCAACGGGCAACATCGATTCAGTCGAAGCCATTCAGAACCTCCTGGTCGACTCCAGCAACGACGGTCGGCTGATCTATTTGAGAGACGTTGCCCATGTCTGGCGAGGCTATCAATCGCCACCGAGGAAGCTCTATCGCTTCAACGGCGAGCCCGCGATTGCCATCGGCATCTCGGGTGTGCTCGGCAGCAATATCGTCGAGATTGGTAATGCGGTGGACGCAAAGTTGGCCGAAAGCGTTTCGCTTCGCCCGCTCGGCATGGAGTTGCATCAGTTCTATCACCAGGGCCAGGAAGTCGAGGCATCGGTAAACGCGTTCGTCATCAACGTGATTGCGGCGCTGGTGATTGTGGTGGTCACACTGCTGATCTTCATGGGCCTCAAATCGGCCGTGGTCATCGGCTCCATATTGATGCTGACCATTGCCGCAACGCTCGCCACGATGCAGCTTTCCGACATCCCCATGCACAGGATTTCCCTGGGCGCATTGATCATCGCGCTCGGAATGATGGTGGACAACGCCATTGTCGTCACCGAAGGCATACTCGTCGGGGTATCGAATGGGGTTCGGAAGCTGGAAATCGCCAAGCGAATCGTGAGTCAGACCAAATGGCCTCTGCTCGGCGGCACGCTCGTTGGAATCATCGCTTTCGCGCCTATTGGATTTGCACCAGGTGATACGGCGGAGTACACGGGGCATCTGTTCTGGGTGATTCTGATTTCCTTGCTTTACAGCTGGCTCTTTGCTGTGACCCTGACACCACTATTCTGCTACTGGCTGTTCAACGAGCCTTCCAGCGATGTACAGGGAGCTGACGCTACGAGTGAGGGTAAATTCACCCGCGGATTCAAGGGCTTGCTACGGAGTGCCCTCAAGGCCCGATTCGTCATGGTGATTGCTGCGGTCGCGCTGTTCATGGGCTCCCTATGGGGCTTTCAATTCGTCAAGTCTGGCTTTTTTCCAGCCTCAACCTCACCACAGATGGTGGTGGATTTCTGGTTACCTGAAGGCACGCGAATCGAGCAGACCCAGCAGGAGATCGACGACATACAGACTTGGGTTTCAACACTTGAGGGCGTCGAAGCCGTCCAAACGATCATCGGTGGCGGCGCCTTGCGCTACATGTTGACTTATGATCCTGAGCAGGCCAATCCGAGCTACGGGCAGCTTTTGCTTAGGACCACCGACAATCTGGTGATCAATGAACTGATCCTGACCATTCAAGATGAGCTCGACCGGCGCTATCCAAACGCCCAGGCCAAGGTCTGGCGATTCATACTGGGCCCCGGTGGGGGCTCAAAGATCGAAGCGCAGTTCAGTGGTCCCGATCCTGCTGTTCTAAGACGATTGGCCGACCAGGCCAAAGCGGTCATGATCGCCGAGGGCGGATCCATATCGATCAAAGACGATTGGCGGCAACAAACCAGCCGTATCGAGCCCATCTACTCGTTGTCCAGAGGCGCCCGAGCGGGTGTTTCCAGAACGGATTTGGCCAATGCCCTGGCGACGAATTTTTCCGGCACCACCGTCGGCGTTTATCGAGAGGGCGATGATCTGATTCCCATCATTTCGCGCGCACCCGTCGATGAACGTGTCAACGTAGAAGACATACAGAGTATTCAGGTCCTCAGCTCTGCCACCGGTCAGACTGTCCCGATCGGCCAGGTCGTGGATGGATTCGAAACCACCTGGAGCGATGGCTCACTCAGGCGCCTCGATCGCATCTGGACCATCAAGGCGCAATCAGATCCCGAGCCCGGTCTGCTGGCATCGGACGTTCTTGGGAGAATCAGACCGGCGATTGAGGCGATTCCCCTGCCGCCCGGTTATTCCCTTTCATGGGAGGGTGAGTACGGCAGCTCGAAGGAAGCCAACGACAACCTCGGAAAGACCATTCCACTCGGTTTTCTAGCCATGGTACTTATCGTGATCGTCTTGTTTGGCACCCTGCGTCAGCCCATCGTCATCTGGCTGGTCGTGCCCCTGTCTCTCATCGGCGTTGTGGTAGGCCTTGTTGGCACACGGACGCCCATGGAATTCATGGCAATCCTGGGACTCTTGTCCCTCTCTGGCCTGTTGATCAAAAATGCCATCGTACTCGTCGATCAAATCGACCTGGAAATTCGAGATGGAAAAGCGCGC
>JBCDLQ010000059.1:0-8870 GCA_039414335.1 Pseudomonadota bacterium
CCAATATTGACGTTTGAACCGTTAACATCAGGCCCACAAACACGCATCAAGCAGACTCTACCCATGTCGAACTTGCGCCTTCGCTCGATGATTCTCGTCGCCCTGTTCTGTTCCCTGATGGCTGGTTCTGTCTCTTCTCAAGTGCGAACAGAAACCGTGGCAGAGGGCCTGGAATATCCCTGGGCGCTGGCCTTTTTGCCTGATGGCGAATTGCTGGTCACGGAACGCGTTGGCAATCTGAGGCGAGTCGATCGCGATGGCAGCCTTTCAGCGCCCCTGACCGGACTGCCGGAGATTCTGGTCAAGGGCCAGGGCGGCTTGATGGATCTGGCATTGGCACCCGACTTCGAGTCATCGAGGGAAATCTACCTGAGCTACGCCATTGGCAATCCAGAAGCCAACGCCACCCAGCTGGCGCGAGGGCGGCTGGGTGAGGATGCGCTGGAAGACTTCACGATCATCTTCACAGAGCAACCGCTGCGTAACCGTCCAGTCCACTATGGCGCCCGCATGGTGTTTCTGAATGACGGCAGTTTGCTGCTCACCCTGGGAGATGCCTTCGACCTGCGCGAACAGGCACAGAACCTGTTCACGCATACGGGTTCCATCGTCAGGCTGACCCGCGATGGCCAGGCACCGGAAGACAATCCCTTCATTGATCGGACCGATGCGCGCGCAGAGATCTACAGCTACGGCCATCGCAATCCTCAAGGAGTTGTTGTCGATCGCCAGAATGGAGTGGTCTGGTCCCATGAGCATGGGCCACGAGGCGGCGACGAGCTCAACCGAATCGAGGCCGGCGTCAACTATGGTTGGCCGCTAGCGACCCGAGGCATCGATTATTCGGGAGCCCGCATTACACCCTTTGAAGATTGGCCCGAAGCTCGTTCTCCCGAATGGGGCTGGACGCCATCGATCGCTCCTGCGGGCATGGCGCTATACCGAGGTTCAGCATTCCCCGAATGGGACGGTGATTTGCTGATTGCCAGCCTCGCCGAACGCAGCTTGCGAAGAATCGACCTGGACGACGATGAGGTGGTCGACGATACGCTGATAGCGCTCGATGTCAGTGAACGGCTCAGAGATGTCCGAGTAAGCCCCGAAGGTCAGGTCTACCTGCTCACCGATTCAACCGAAGGACGGATTCTACGGCTGCTGCCGGAGGGGTGAACTTAGACGCCGCCCGGTGGCTTGCCGGTTGCTTCCGGCGAAGCGTCAGTTGACTGGGCGTCGGAACTACCCTCTTCCTCAGACTCCACGGGCACATCAGGTGATGGTGGCGTAGGAATCTCGGGTTCCGGCTCAGCTTCGCTGGATGCGACGCGAGTGCCAATCCGCTTGAGGCGGATTTCCTGATCCGACACCTGGGGCATGCGCTCACGGATCACGGCCTCATCAACCAGTTTTTCAGCGCCCTCGCTGAGGTGATCGAAGACCTTCTTGTAACTGTCGGTCAGCTCGTTGATGAGATCCGCCGTCTCGACGAAGTGATCGTTGACTTCCTCGCGAAACTTCTCGTTTTCCTCGCGCAGCGCCTTGACCGAATGACCTGGGCCGGCGGCCTGTCGCGTCATGAACCAGACCACGGCAGCACCGATAATGCCACCCAGCACCAAGGCCCCCAGAATCCATCCGATATCCGTCATTCGACCCGCTCCGTGGGAAAGAAACTCAATAGTGGCCCAAAGCGCCTGAGACGTCTACCTCCATTCGGCATCGGCGCGGCTGAAATCTCCCATTGGCCATTCACGGGTACGGCAACCCCCATCGATAAGGTCTGCATCGGCAGCTGTCATCGCATTGTCAGCGAGGCGACATCCCGATGACACAGCGCCTTCCTAATCTGCATCGTGTTCTGAAACGATGGTGAGCGCAGCGCTATGCGAATTCTGCTGGTCAGTGATGCCTGGAAGCCCCAGGTCAACGGTGTAGTGCGAACATTGGAAACGACTCGCAACACCCTTCAGCGCATGGGTCACGAAGTATCAGTCCTTTCCCCCGAGGGGCGGCGCACACTGCCGTGTCCCAGCTACCCGGAAATCCGACTGACCTTGCGCCCTGGCAAGGCCGTCAGACAAATGATGGCGAGCGCCCGCTGCGACGCGATTCATATCGCCACGGAAGGCCCTCTGGGACTGGCCATGCGGAACTGGTGCGTCAGCAACGCCCGGCCCTTCACCACCTCCTATCACACCCGCTTCCCTGAATACGTTCGCCTGCGAGCGCCAGTCCCTCTGACCTGGAGCTATGCCTATCTGCGCTGGTACCACAGGCCGGCAGCCCGAACACTGGTCCGGACGGAAACCCAGAAGGAGTTGCTGGGTGAGCGCGGCTTCGTCAACCTGTCGATCTGGCCGGGCGGCGTCGACACCAACCTGTTCCGTCCGCGTGACCGCGACCATCTCAAACTGCCCCGTCCCATCGCCATGTATGCGGGCCGTGTGGCCAGTGAGAAGAACCTGGAGGCCTTTCTCGACCTCGACGTCAAGGGCAGCAAGGTCATCGTAGGCTCGGGACCGGATCTGGAACGACTGAAGGCACGCTATCGAGAGGCCCATTTCCTCGGCTATCGGCATGGCGAGGAACTGGCCCGATGCCTCGCCTCAGCCGATGTCTTCGTCTTTCCGAGCAAGACCGATACGCTGGGATTGGTCATGCTGGAAGCCATGGCCTGCGGCCTGCCCGTGGCCGCCTTTCCGGTGCCCGGCCCCCAGGACCTGATCACGGACGGCGCAAACGGCGCACTGGACAACAATCTCGAAGCCGCCTACTACCGAGCCCTTTCCATCGATTCGACCGCCTGCATCGAGTTCGCCGAGTGCTTTTCCTGGGAACGCTGTACCGAGCGCCTCCTCAATTGCCTGAAGGCGGTCAACACGCCGAACCCGCCTCTGGCTCCGTATAATCGATCGTCATGCGAATCAGCCTCCCAGGACCCGAAAGCCGAATCTATCGCCCTGCAGAACTGAACCAGGAGGTCAGGCTGCATCTCGAGGCGGGATTTCCCCGGCTCTGGATTGAAGCCGAACTTTCGAACCTCGCTCGACCTGCCTCTGGTCATCTGTATTTCACTCTGAAAGATCCGAGAGCCCAGATCCGCTGCGCCCTGTTCAAGGGCAACGCTCGCGGTCTGGCCTTTCGCCCGGAAAACGGCCAGAAGGTGCTGGTCCGTGGTCGACTCAGCCTCTATGAGGCGCGGGGCGACTATCAGCTGATCGCCGATGCCATGCTGGAAGCCGGCGCAGGAAGCCTGCAGCAAGCCTTCGAGGCCTTCCGCAAGGCGCTTGAAGCCGAAGGCTTGTTCGAAGCCGAACGCAAGCAGCCCATTCCGGCCTGGCCGAAGCAGATCGCGGTGGTCACCTCACCCAGTGGCGCTGCCATTCAGGACATTCTCAAGGTGTTGTCACACCGCTGGCCCGCAGCTGAGGTCCGCATCTATCGCACCCTGGTTCAAGGGGAAGCGGCAGCGCCTGAAATCACGAGGGCATTGAGGGCAGCCGATCGGCATGCTTTTGGCGATGTGATTATCCTGGCGCGCGGCGGCGGATCGATCGAAGACCTCTGGGCCTTCAATGACGAGTCGCTGGCTCGAGCCGTGGCGGACTGCCAGAAACCCGTGGTGACAGGCGTCGGACACGAAACCGACACCACCATTGTCGATTTCGTCGCCGATCTCAGGGCACCGACGCCAAGCGCTGCTGCGGCGGCCATTACACCAGACGGACCGTCTCTGAAATTGAGCTTGCGTACGCTGGAGAGACGCCATGCCCGAGGCATCGAGCACGCGCTCAATCGTTTCGATCAGACCCTGGATCAGCTCCAACGGCGTCTCGATCAACATCAACCGGAACGCCACCTGCGCGAGATGGAATCAAGACTGCAACAACTCACCTCGCGACTCCAGCGCGCGCAGAAATCTCAAAAACGGTCCGCGTCAACGATGCTGGCCTCGCTGGATGTTCGACTCCAGTCTCAACAACCCAGGCGCCAGATCGATGCCATGGAAAGCGGCTTACATCAGATGCGTGATCGCCTGCATCGAGCGCGCAAGATCACCATCGACCAGGCCGAAAACCGACTTGGACAGATGCTGCGTCAACTCAACGCGGTCAGTCCACTGAAGGTACTGGAGCGAGGTTACGGTGTCATTCGCGATAAGCGGGGTCAGGCATTAACGCAGAGTGATGACTTCATTAAGGGAAATAAAATCAATATCTTGATGAATGAATTTGAAGTCGATGCTGAGATCAAGTCCGACACCCGGCCAGCCAGACTACCGTGACCAGAACGCTGAGCAAGGCAGCCCACTTCGAGGTCGAAGTCAAAAAGAGCCGCTTTATTGCCCAGGCCCAACGCTGTTCCGATGAGCGGGAGGCCCGCGCCTTTCTCGCGCAGATCGGCGACCCGACGGCAACGCACAACTGCTGGGCCTGGAAATCCGGTCAGCGGTATCGCTTCGATGATGACGGCGAACCGGGCGGAACGGCTGGTCGCCCGATTCTTGCAGCGATCGAAAACCAGGGCATGGATGAGGTTGCCGTGGTCGTCACCCGCTACTACGGCGGGGTCAAGCTTGGCACGGGCGGCCTGGCTCGAGCCTATGGCGGCAGCGCTGCCGAATGTCTGCGGACTGCTGATAGTCAGCCACTGGTCCGAACCGTGAGTCTCACGGCCGAACTGCCCTTCGACCTGGTGTCACTGGCTCATCAAATTTTGAGCCAGCATGGCGCCAGCAAGCGCTCGGAAAGCTATAACGAGCGTGGCCTGTCCCTGACGATCGAGTGCCCCGAAAGCGTGGTCGTGGCACTCTGTCAGGCACTGAAGGATGCCAGCGCCGGCCAGGCCAGCATCAGATCAGACCAATCTGGCGCAGGCGCTCCATCAGATAACCGTGTGAAGTGATCGGTTCCGGGTAGCGATTCGGATTGTCCTCACTGATGCACTGCGGCAGAGTTTCAATCAGAAAGTCCGGATTCGGATGCAGGAAGAAGGGAATCGAGTAGCGTGCCTGCTGTGCCGATTCGCCCGGCGGATTGACCACGCGGTGGGTCGTCGACGGGTAGACGTGGTTGGTCAGGCGCTGCAGCATGTCACCGACGTTGATCACGATCGTGCCCGGCAGCGTGCTGACCGGAACCCACTCGCCTTCACGGGTCAGAATCTCCAGCCCCTGCTCCTTCGAGCCAATCAGCAGCGTGATCAGGTTGATGTCTTCGTGCTGGGCCGCCCTCACTGCACCGGGCTCGATCTTGCCGATCGGCGGATAGTGGATCGGACGGAGGATTGAGTTGCCCAGCTGGGTCTTGTCGGCGAACCAGTCCTTCGGCAAACCGATGTCCAGCGCCAGCGCGGAGAGAATCCTCGCACCGAGCTCGTCCAGCGCATTGAACAGACCCAGCGCCGCTTTCCGGAAGTTTTCGACTTCCTCGGGCCAGAGATTCGGCGTCAGGATTTCCGGCGACGGGTTGTCCACCGAAGCGATCTCACGCCCCACATGCCAGAACTCCTTCAGATCCGGCACATCGTGATCCTTGGCTTGCTCAACACCGAAGCCCGTATAGCCACGGGCGCCGCCGCTTCCGGCAAGGTGATAGTGCTGCTTGATCTCGGCGGGCAGCGCAAAAAATGCCTTGAAGGCATCGTAGGCGCGCTCGATGATCGCATCATCGACGCCGTGGTCGCGAATGCCGACAAAGCCGGTCTCCCGCCAGGCCTGGCCCAGCGCATTGGTGAAACTGCCCTTCTCGTCGTTGAACTCACTCAGAGAGAGCACGGGAACTTGCGGAATATGACTCATGCCTTGCTGGCCTCCTGTACTGCACCGGCCAGTTGCTCGGCCAGCTGTTGAACCTGCTGTTTTTCTCGACCCTCTACGGTCACGCGGATCACGGGCTCGGTTCCTGAGGGACGTAGGATCACCCGGCCCTGATTCTGCAGACTGGATTCGACGTCGCGAACGGCCGCGTTGACCTGCTCATCGTCGCTGACCAGGGCGCTCGCATTACCCTTGACGGGAACATTGATCATCACCTGCGGGTACTTGAACATCACCTCGGCGAGAGACTTCAGTGACTGACCAGTACGAGCGACCACCTCCAGTACCTGGAGTGCGCTGACGATGCCGCAACCAGTCAATGCTCGATCGAGACACAGAATGTGTCCCGATGCTTCGCCACCCAACACCCAGTCGCGTTGGCGTAAGGTCTCATGAACATGCCGATCGCCGACGGCGCTTCGCTCGAAAGGTATGCCCTGCCGCTGAAACGCCTCCTCAAGGCCGAAATTGCTCATCACGGTTCCCACCACTCCGCCGCGCAGGCCTCCATTGGTCTGGCGCGCGCTGGCGAGGATGAAGAGAATCTGGTCGCCGTCGACCACGGAACCATCGTGATCGACCAACAGCACCCGGTCCCCGTCGCCATCAAAGGCCACGCCCAGGTCCGCCTGCTCTTCGAGCACGCGACGCGCCAGGCTCTCGGGGTGTGTCGAGCCGCAGTCCCTGTTGATGTTGAGACCGTCGGGTCGATCATGAATGGCGACGACCTCAGCACCCAGTTCGGCAAAGACGCTGGGAGCGATTCGATAGGTCGCACCATTGGCGCAGTCGACCACCAATTTGAGGCCATCCAGATGAGTGCCGTAGGGCACGGTCGCCTTGCAGTATTCGATGTAGCGTCCACTGGCATCGTCGATCCGGCGTGCCTTTCCCAATTGATGAGGAGGGACCTGCTCGATGTCACGATCCAGCTCTGCCTCGATGGCTTCCTGCAGTCGATCGGCCAGCTTCTCACCCTCCGATGAGAAGAACTTGATGCCGTTGTCCTCATAGGGATTGTGGGAGGCCGAGATCACAACGCCGGCCGCCGCACCGAGACTGCGGGTCAGATGAGCTACGGCTGGCGTCGGCATCGGACCCAGCAAAACGATATCCACACCCGCTGCCGAAAAACCGGCTTCCAGCGCGGATTCGAAGAGATAGCCGGAAATTCGTGTGTCCTTCCCGATCACAACGGTCGGGTGGTCACCGACCTCTCGGGCGAAGACACGGCCTGCAGCCCAGCCCAATTTGAGCAGGAAGTCCACGGTAATGGGCGGATCACCAACGCGACCGCGAATTCCGTCTGTGCCGAAGTAACGATGGGACATAAGCGCGTATTCTACTGCCTGCGGGCCGCGCGAGTCGCCATCCAGACCTTGACCACATCCACCGTTTCCGCGACGTCGTGAACGCGCAGAATGGCCGCGCCTGCCTGCGCCGCCAGCAGGGCCGCAGCGAGCGAGGCCGCCAAGCGGTCATCGGTGGATTCCCTGCCCGTGATCGCACCCAGCATCGATTTGCGAGACAGTCCGGCCAGTACGGGCGCGCCCGACTCGCGCAGTGAAGAGATGCCGTTCAACAGCGCGATGTTGTGATCCAGCGTCTTACCAAAGCCAAAGCCCGGATCGATGATCAATTGACCCCGCTGCATTCCGGCCTCTAGGCACGCATCGATGCGCTGGTTCAGGAATTCGATCACCTCATCGACCACGTTGTCGTAGAACGGGTTCTGCTGCATGGTTCGCGGCTCGCCCAGCATATGCATCAGACACACGGGCACCCGCGACTCGGCCGCGGCGGTCATCGCGCCCGGCGCCCTGAGACCGTTCACATCATTGATCAGATTCGAGCCCGCTTGAACCGCT
Organism: Pseudomonadota bacterium; assembly: GCA_039414335.1. Lineage (GTDB taxonomy): Bacteria > Pseudomonadota > Gammaproteobacteria > Xanthomonadales > Wenzhouxiangellaceae > Wenzhouxiangella. The sequence continues at coordinate 7,684 of JBCDLQ010000059.1, forward strand.
GCGGTCATGACTTCAGGCTTGCTGGTGTCGATCGAGATCGGACAGTCCGTGCGATGCCGCAGCGCTCGAATCACGGGAATCACCCGCTGGATCTCGTCCTCCACGCTGACCGGGGCCGCTCCGGGCCGCGTCGACTCGCCGCCGATATCCAGGATGTCAGCACCATCAGCGACCAGTTTCATGGCCTGATCCAGGGCTGCGTCGACGTCATCAAAACGACCGCCGTCAGAAAAGGAGTCCGGCGTCACGTTGACCACGCCCATGATCAACGGGGCATATTCAGCATGGGCGGCCTTGAGGCGCTCTATCAATGCCATCGGAAGTCTTTGTCCTGTCCTTTCAGAATGAAAAAAGCCGCTGCGATCGGCACAGCGGCTCTTCAATACCGTCTGAGCTCCGGTGAATCAGCCGGGGGCTGGCTCACCGGAGGGCTGATCACCATCATCGCGATCCTGAACCGTATCCGCCTTACCGCCCGAGGGCGGACGGCCGCCGCCTTCGGTCCAATTATCCGGCGGATCGGGCACTGCGCCGTTCATGATCTGGTCGATCTGCTTGACGTCGATGGTTTCGTACTTCATCAGCGCGTCGGCCATCAGGTCGAGCTTGTCACGGTTATTGGTCAGGATGTCGGTCGTGATCCGATAGGCCTGGTCAATGATCTTGCGCACTTCAGCGTCCAGCTCGCGATGGGTTTCATCGGAGATGTGCTTGTTCTGCGTCACGGACCGACCCAGAAAAACCTCGTCTTCATTCTCACCATAGGCCAGCGGACCCATCGTTTCCGACAGCCCCCACTTGGTCACCATGTTGCGAGCCAGCTGCGAAGCGCGCTCGATGTCGTTCGAGGCTCCGGTGGTCACCGCGTCCTTGCCGAAGATCAGTTCTTCAGCCACACGACCGCCATAGAGGCTGGCCAGCTGCGAGTGAATCTGCTGGCGGGTCAGCGAGTACTTGTCCTGCTCTGGCAGGAACATGGTCACGCCGAGAGCGCGACCACGCGGAATGATGGTGACCTTGTACACCGGGTCGTGGTCCGGCACCAGACGCCCGACGATGGCATGCCCCGCCTCGTGATAGGCCGTCAGCAGTTTCTCGTCCTCGGACATGGCCATGGACTTGCGCTCAGCGCCCATCATGATCTTGTCCTTGGCCTGCTCGAAGTGGTCGTGACGGACCGTGCGTGA
>JBCDLQ010000060.1:0-8867 GCA_039414335.1 Pseudomonadota bacterium
CTGACCCACGGCACCCTCGCCAGCGGGCGCGTAGCGGGCGATCTGGATTTCCGCAGTTTTGACGCGGACAGCCTGATTGGCTGGATCATTGTGGTGCTGGGAGTGATCGGCCTGCTGCTGGTGCTGCTGCGCACGCTTTTCCTGCAGCGCGCCAGCGCGTCGACAGGAAAGATCATCGATACGGTCGGCTCGCACATTCGCCGCGACGATCGTGATGCTGCGCTTCAGGTGCTCAGCAAGAAGTCCAGCAGTACTTCGCGCGTGGTCGCATCGGCCATTCGCAATCTGGATCGCGACCGGGAACACCTCGAAGATATCGTGTCCGAGTCCATCCTCCACGAATCCAGCCATCTGAACCGATTTGGCGCCGTGATTCTGGTGATCGCTGCGGTCTCGCCTCTGCTGGGCCTGCTCGGGACCGTGACGGGGATGATCTCAACCTTCGACGTGATCACGGAATTCGGCACGGGTGATCCCAAGCTCCTGTCCGGGGGGATTTCCATCGCCCTGGTCACCACCCAACTCGGCCTGATCGTGGCCATTCCCCTGCTGTTGCTCGGCAACATGCTGTCCGGTTGGGCCGAGCGCATCAAAGACGACATGGAAAAGGCCGCCCTGCGCGTCATCAACCAGTTCGTTGAAGCGCGCGCTGCGGGAGCCTCGGGAACGTCCTGACATGATCGATGCTTTGATCAACGACCTGGCGTTCTACTTCGGCGTGGGCGGCTATGTGATGCCGCCCCTGTTCGCCGCCGCCTTCCTGCTTTGGTTCGCCATCGGCTTCCGGTTCTCAGAGCTGAAGAGAGGCAGCGTTCGGTCCGTGCGCGTGTTAATCAGCCGCTTTCAGCAGGGGGCGGGTCATGCGCCTCGAGGCCTCATCGAGGAAGCGGTCGTTGCCGGCCTGAAGGTCGTCGAAAGCCGGCCGCCGGATCTGCGTCGCTGGCTGGATGACGCCTTTGCCGATTTCGAGGCGGCGACCAAGCGCTATCAGCGACTGATTATTTCAATCGTGTCGGTCGCGCCGGTTCTGGGGCTGTTGGGGACCGTCAGCGGCATGATCGAAACCTTCGACTCTCTGGGCGACATGTCGTTGTTTGCCCAATCAGGCGGCATTGCTGGCGGTATCTCGCAAGCCCTGTTCACGACGCAAATGGGATTGGCCGTAGCCATTCCAGGGTTGATCGTCGGCGGCTTGCTCGATCGCAAAGCCCTGCGCTTGCGCCAGGAACTCGCCCAGCTCAAGGACATCCTTTGCGCGACCGCGAAGGGAACTCATCAGGAGGAAACTGCTTATGCGGTTTCGTGAACGTACGGACATCCAGCAGAACGTCGACATCTCGCCGTTGATCGACATGGTCTTCATTCTGCTGATCTTCTTCATGGTCTCGACGACCTTCGTCAAGGACATGAAGCTGGATTTGAACCGGCCCAGCGCATCGAGTGCGACGACCGCCTCGACCAAGGCCGTTCGTCTCTACATCGACAACACGGGTGCGACCTATCTCGATGGCCAGCCGATTCAGGTCTGGGTTATCCAGAGTCGCCTGCGCGAAATGCTCAGCGCTGGTACGGATCAATCCGTCCTGGTCGTGACCGACGGCAACGTGCCGGCGGAGCGCCTGGTGGAAGTGGTCGACCAGGCACGTCGTTCCGGCGCCAACGATGTGGGTGTAGCCACCGTTGAAGAGGCCGGCGCCGGCTGATTCGAGACAGGACCTTCAAGGAGAATTCGAGATGCAGCACGTTTCCAGAAACAAGACGCGATCCATTGCCTCCGGCCTGGTGTTCATGGTCGGTGGGTCGACGCTGGTGATCGGCACGCTGTTGATGATCAACCGCCTGGCCGAAGCGCCCGAGCGCAATCTTGATCAAGCCAGTGCCAGCTTCTCCGTCGAGCGCGCGCCCGAGCCGCCGCCGCAGCGCGTCGTCGAGCGTCGCCCGCCGCCGCCCCAGCGCTCCCGCCCGGAAGCGCCACCCATGGTGAGCCTGGATTCTTCCCTGTCCGGCATCGATTTTGGCATTCCCGGCCTGGACGCCAACGACCTGGGCGGCCTGCAAGACCGGCTGTTGGGCGACACGGCCGATGTGGTCATGACCGATGATTCCGTCGACTCTCCGCCGCGGCCCGTCTTCCAGGCACCCCTGGCCTATCCCCGCACGGCACGGGCCCAGGGCGTCCAGGGCTATGTGGTCCTGTCACTGCTGATCAGTGCGGCCGGCGAAATCGAAAAAGTCCAGGTGCTGGAATCCGAGCCCTTGGGCATCTTCGATGAGTCGGCAATCCAGGGTGTTCAGAACTGGCGCTTCGAGCCAGCCCAGTACCAGGGGCGAAGCGTCAAGGTATGGGCGCGCCAGCGCATCCGTTTCGATCTGAGCTGACCCCCCTCGAAACGCTGACTACGATGAAAACCGGCCAGAAAACTGCGCTTACAGCGCTGCTCCTGATGCTCGCGTTCTGCGTCTGCAACCCGGGTTGGGCCCAGGACGACAGCGGCCAATCCGAAGAAGAACTCGAGCGTTTGCCGCTTGCCGCACTCCTGATTGGTGACGGCAACTACGAGCGAGCCCGCCAGGTGCTGGCTGCGGTGGACCTGGATGATCCGGACCTGGACCGGATTCGTTACTACACGCTCAGCGGTCTGATCGCGCTCAATCTCGATGAGCTGGCGCTGGCCGTCGGCGAGTTCCGGGCCGCCATCGACGCCGGCCAGGATGAGCCGGTCGTCTGGCTGTATCTGGCCCAGGCCTATTACGGTCAGGAGATGTTCGTGGAGACCTTGTATGCGCTGGATCGGGCTGGACCGGAAACGACCCGAATTCCATCCGTCTACCTGATGCGCTCGCAAGCTCACTGGCAGCTGGAGGAGTACGAAGCGGCCTGGCAGGTCCTGGCCGAAGGGCGCAACGCGTTCCCGGATCGCGCCGGTGAATTTGCTCGCCGCCAGGTCTTCCTGCTGGTTGATCAGGGCCTGTATCAGGAAGCGGCTGATCAGGGTCGCCAGTACCTGGCCGAGCAGAGCGCGGGTCCTGAGGATGCTCTGGCGATCGGCTACGCCCTGCGCCAGAGCGGCCAGTATGACGAGGCGGCCAGAATCCTGGAGTCGGCCCGCCTGGAACACCCCGAACAGGTCAACCTGTCAAGACTGCTGGCGCATACCTACCTGGCCAATGACAAGCTACTGGGGGCAGCGGAAGTCTTACGTCAGGCTGCGATCTACGATCCGGCATTGCTGGGCGAGGCGGCCGAGCTCTATCGCCGCGCGCGCTGGTTGATGGAAGCACTGACGCTGAACGCCGGCATCATCGATCAGTCCCAGAAACTCAAGCAGCGCCTGGCCATCCTGATCGAGCTCCAGCGCTTCGACCAGGCCGCCGCCATGGAACCTGATCTCACCCGAACGGGCCTGCTCGCGGACGAAGACATCCGCTACGCCCTGGCCTATGCGCACTTCAAGAGTGGCGACTTCGCCCAAGCCGAATCCCAGCTCAGCCTGCTCGAGCGTGCCGACCTGTTTCGCAAGGCACTGGAGCTGCGCCGCGTGATGGCGCAGTGTGCCGACCAACCCTGGCTCTGCGGCTGATCCAATGACTTTCAAATTCAAGATCCTGTTGCTGGGCCTGGTGGTCCTGTTGCCTGGCCTCGTCGTGGCGCAAGCGCCGGACTCGGCGTCCCAGCCCCCGGCCAATCTCACCTTGCTGGTCTTCGAGAACGGTCGGCCCGTGCCGAACTTGCTGGTCAGTCTGGCTGATCGATCCGGCCAGACCGACGGCAACGGCACGACGATGCTCACTGTCGCACCCGGTCAAACTCAACTCCGCGTGGCGGATTCGGCCACGGAACTGGCCGTGCTCCCTCTGAATCTTCGCGAGGGAGAAATCGTTCAGGTCATCGTGACCTTGCGGGGTGAGGACAGGCAAGCTTTCGTGAGCATCGAGAGCTCTCATGGCGCGACCAATGAGGGTTTGGCGGAAAGCGAGAGCACCGACCCGCAAATCGAGGGCAATGGCATTCTGGCCGGCCAGGTGGTTTCTCTGGAAGATGGTCAGCCGATTGTTGATGCGCGCTTGTTCGTATCGGGTACCCCGATAGAAATTCGAACGGATGATGAAGGTCGCTACCGGATTGAGCTGCCCGTGGGGTCCTATTCCGTCTCTGTTCTCCACAGCGAGTATGCGACTCGAACCACAGAGGGTGTGGAAATCGGTGTTGATGCCAGCACCGAGCGCAATTTCGAACTTCCGCCGGCGGGTCTGGAGCTCGCAGAGTTCGTGGTCGTCGAGCCCTTTATCGAAGGCAGCCTTACCGCAGTCGCCGCCCTGAGGCGCGAATCGACGGCGGTGACCGATGTGATCAGTGCAGAGCAGATTTCACGGGCTGGCGATGGCGACGTGGGTTCCGCGCTGAAGCGGGTCACGGGGTTGACGCTGGTCGGTGGTGAGTTTGTCTACGTTCGAGGCCTGGGCGAGCGCTACTCGAGTGTTCTCTTGAATGGCGCCAACCTGCCGAGTCCAGACCCGACGCGACGCGTACTTCCGATGGGACTCTTCCCGACAGACATCATCAGTCAGATTGTGGTCCAGAAGACGTCGGACGCTTCCATGCCCGGCACCTTCGGTGGCGGTACGGTTCAGATGGCGACCCGCCGGTTTCCCGAAGAGTTTCTCTTCAGCATCAGCGCCGGCAGCGCCTACAACACCGAGTCGACCAATGAGACGGGTTTGACTTACGACGGTGGCAGCGATGATTGGACCGGATATGACGACGGCACGCGCGATGTACCGCCGCTGCTTGCAGGTGCGACCAGCGATGGGCGATTCCTTGCGCTTCAAAACCGCTTCAACCCTGATGGGGTACCGATTGAAGAACTGGAAGCGTTGACCGAGGAGCTCGCTGCGATCACCGATTATTCGAATCGTCCCAAGTCACTTCCGGCGGACCGAAGCTTTGGAGTCTCCCTCGGAAACTCCATTGACCTCACTGACGAGATCCGAACGGGCTTCCTCGCGTCAGTTCAATACAGTGATCAATGGCGTCAACGCGATGAAGAACGCGCGACCTACAGTGCGGTGGGGGATGGCCTGCAGATTTCTGATGATTTCGATGTCTTTCGCACGCTTCGCAACATCGATCTCAGTGGCTTCGTCAACGGCGGTATCGAATTCGGCGACTGGACTCGCGTGGGTCTCAACCTGATGCTGCTTCGTCAGACCGAGGATGAGGTTGAATTGCAGCAGGGCATCCAGGAATCTCAGCAACTGCAGCGAATTCAGCACGAGTGGACCGAAAGCCAGCTGTTGACCATCCAGTTGACCGGCGACCACACGCTGCCCAGACTCGGGACCGAGATTGACTGGCAATATGCCGATGGTGTCGCCGAGCGAATCGACCCGAACGTGGTTGAGTACCGCCGGGACGATGGCGACGGCGACGGTGAATTCGTGTTTTCTCGCCGCGGCGACAGCAACTCTCAGATCTGGGCCTCGGTCGATGATGAGTTGACCGACTGGTCACTGAATCTGACCCAGCCACTTCCGACATGGGGACCTGTTGAACTCACGCCGCGCATCGGGGCAGGGGAAACCGTGCGTGATCGAGTCGCGGGTCGGCGAACCTTCAGTTTTATTGGTCAGGTCAGCGGTGACAATGATGAACTGCCACAAAATGACCTGCTGGTGCCTGACAACATCGGGGAGAACGGTCTGCTGCTGCGCGAAGATACGCAGGCCACGGACAACTTCACGGCCGAGCAGGAACTCACTACCTGGTACGCCATGCTGGAAGCGAATCTTTTCGATCGCGTTCAGCTGGTCGGCGGTCTGCGCCAGGAAGATAACTTTCAGCGCGTGGAAACGCAGAATCTCAGCAATCCCAATGCCGCACCGGTGATCTCCGAGATCGATGAAAAAGATGATCTCTGGTCGGGATCTTTGACCTGGCAGGTGACCGAAGACACGCAGTTCCGGCTGGGCTATTCAGAAACCCTGTCGCGGCCCGATCTGCGTGAAATTTCGCCTGCGCCGTTTCTCGACCCCGTGCTTGATGTGCGATCGGTTGGAAATCCCGATCTTCAGGTGACCTCGATCGAGAATCTCGATGCCCGGATCGAGTACTACTTTGATGAAACGGACAGCATTTCACTGGCCTATTTCCACAAGGATCTAACCAACCCGATCGAGAAGACCGTGTCGGCGGGTGCTTCGGGTACGACGATTTTCCTGCAGAACGCTCTCGCTGCTGAAGTGGAAGGTTGGGAAATCGATCTGTATCGATCGCTGGGATTCATTAACGAATGGAGCTGGCTTGATCGATTCCGCATGAACTGGCTGCGCGGCGTTGGCTGGGAGAATTTCTACATCGCCGCAAACTATGCTGATATCACCACCGAGGTCTCGCTGGATCCGAATGCGTCGAATCAGACCAACACGGACCGCGCGCTGGAAGGGGCCTCGCCGTGGGTCGCCAATGTTCAGCTGGGCTATACGAGTCCGGAAGAGACCTTCGAGTGGACCCTGCTCTACAACAGCTTTGGCAAGCGAATTTCCCGCGCCGGAGCACTCGGTCAGCCCGATATCTTCGAAAAGCCTTTTGACAAGTTGGACTTCGTCTTTCGCTATCGCTTCCGCGAGCGTTGGTCCGTCAAGCTCGAGCTTGAGAACATCCTCGACGATGCGGTCGAATTCACTCAGGGCGGTCTGACTACCCGTCGCTACAAGCCGGGCGTCGCGATTGGTCTGGGCTTTCAGTATCGTCTGTAACAGAAACGACACGCGCATGAAAACGTCGCGCAATATTGCCTAGCTATCTTTCCTCCGTTCGAGTTCGAAGAACCTGAATTCATCTATTTTTCGGAGGCAATCATGAATCGTCGTATCAAAATGGCTCTGGCCGGCGCAGCTGTGGCCGGAAGCCTTTTCGCCAATCCCTTGTCCGCGGCTATCAAGCCCGGTGACTACCTGAACGGCCAATGGGCTACCGTGCCTGATGGCTCACGCGGCATTACCTTCACCTACATCCCGAACGCGGATGGCACGGGTGACCTGTTTGGTGCAGTGTTCTCCTACGACCAGGCTGGAGATGACGCCTGGGTCGTTTTCCAGGTCGGGTTCCTGGAGCACCAGTTCGAAAGCACCGGCGACATTTTCGCCGTACAGGGCGGTACCTTCGACAATCCGCCCGTTCCGACCACCGCTGCCGACATTGGAGATGCAACGGTTACCCTGAATTCCTGCGGCAGCCTCGAAGTCGCGTTCGACTTCGCTGACAGCGCCGAATTCAACGACGTGACCTGGGATATGCAGCCGCTGACCACCGCAGTGGGTGGCGACGTGGCGCAGTGTGCCTATGAGCAGGAATTCGCGGGATGCCCGAGCTTTGCTACGGACACCGGTTTTGGTCTGCGCGAGTGTCTGGTCAGTGGCCAATTCCTCGATCAGGAAATCACCCTGACCAATGACACGACCTGGATTCTGGACGGTCTGCTGGAAATCGGCGCGCCGAACACGAACAGCGCAGTGCTGAACATTGAGCCCGGTACCGTGATCACCTCGCTGCCGAACACCAACAACGCGTTCATCTTCGTTCACGCGGGTTCAGAAATCTTCGCTGACGGTCTGCCGTATGCCCCGATCGTAATTACCAGCGCCTTCGACGGTTTCCCGGATTCTCCGCGCGCACCCCAGCCCGGTGACACTGGTGGTCTGGCTGTCGCCGGTCTGGCCCCCTGCAACAGCGCTCCCGGCGTTGAGCTGGGATGTTTCTCAGAGTTCGCCAGTGGCGATCAGGTTCTGTCCTACGGCGGCAATGATCCGGCCGATAGCTCGGGTTCGGTCAGCTACTTCCAGATTCGCTACGGTGGCATCGTGGTCGGCTCTGACCAGGAAGTGAACTCCTTCACCTTCCTGGGCGCCGGCAACGGTACCAACATCAGCCATATCCAGGCCTACAACTCACTCGATGACGGAATCGAGTTCTTCGGCGGCACGGCGAACATGCGTTATGGCGTATTCACCGATGGTGCCGATGACTCTCTGGACTGGGATGAGGGTTGGAGCGGCAAGGCCCAGTGGGGCCTGATCGTGATCAATGACGAGCAGGGCGCAGGTGCTGGTTTCGAAGGCGCTAACAATGGTGATGCCTTCGACGCCTCTCCGCGTGCGACTCCGATCATTTCCAACTTCACGGTAGTCAGTCAGATTGCTCACGATGATGACGCCTTCCAGCTGAAGGAAGGTTCTGGCGGCCAGATCTGGAACTCTATTGCTGTGGGTTACGGCGGTTCTTGCGTCAACCTGCGCGACCAGGCAACCCTGGACGCCGCCGGCTCTCCGGAAGCGCCCACGGGGGCCCTGGCTTTCGCCGGCACGATCGTGAATGGCTGTGGTTCACTCTTCCAGTCAGACAGTACGCCGGGTTTCGCTGAGAGCTTCTTCAATTCTTCAGCATTCCCGAACAACCTGACCGTCGACCCGATGCTGGGTACGGACCTGATGCCGATGCCAGGTTCTCCCGCGCTGGGTAACGGCGTGCGCGTTTTCGATCTCGCCACCGGTGAGCCGATCGAGTTCTTTGACTTCCAGCGTCACAGTGGTGCTTTCGATGGCAAGACCAACTGGACCGATGGCTGGACCTTCGATCCTTACGGTACGGCTCGTTAAATTTGGGCATAGCGCTCAATGAAGAAGGCGTGGCCGACTGGCCACGCCTTTTTTTCTTACATCTCGCGTCCCCATTTTTCTGGTTCGAATAAGCAAGAGTTCGCTCGAATTGAGTCGAAAAGAAAAGAGCGATGGCCAATCAACTTGAAGTCAACAGAGTGGTGCTAGGAAAAAACGGGTCGTTGGAAAGATTCTGACCTGGTGCATCTGGC
>JBCDLQ010000061.1:0-8798 GCA_039414335.1 Pseudomonadota bacterium
AGGTCGAGCTGGTCGACATCACCAGCGGTGGGTCGAAGACGGGCTGATGCGTCACGATCTGTGCAGCCATTTCAACTCGCTCGCTCAGGGTCCGTTCGAAGGGATCCAGCGGGTTCGTCAGGCTGCGCCCAACGTAGAAGACATCCTCTGTTTCAGGGTCGGCCAGCCACCCGGCGGCGCCGCCGCCCAGGTTGCAGGCCAGAATCGAAGCCACCGTGGCTCCACCGGTCTTCGGTGCCAGGCCCAGATCGATCAGATCCAGGGTCACGCCGACAAGAACACCGACGCCAAAGCTGCGCGCACCAGAGTTGCCCGAGCCACTGCCCTTTTTGGGTGGCGGCGGGTTGGCCGGCGGTGGTGGCGGAGGTTTGGTGGCCGTCCCGGTCTGGCCCTGGGCGACCGCTGGCGGGCCGATGAAGCGGGGGTCCGCTTCTGGTGGTGGACGTGGTACCTGCAGATTCACCGTCTGGCTATCGTCACCCACTTCAAACGGTTTGCTGACAAGAAACCCGGAATTGTTTCTGAAGGGCTCGGGTGGAATGACGGCAATCTTGTAGAGGCCGGGCGGCACGTTGATGAATTCATATTGGCCCTGCGCGTTGGCCGTCGTGACGCGCGGCACATTGCCCGGCGGGATGGGGAACAGCAGGACTCTCGAGCCCGGCAATGTGACCGGTTGATTGTTCTCGTCCCTGGACCGCACGGTGCCACTCAGGAACAGAGCCTGAGGTTGAGCGTCACGCGGAATGATGATCTGCTCAACTACCACCTCCTCCCAGAACTGGCCGGCGAAGGGGGCGGCGTGCGTGACATCGAAATCCAGCACCTGGATATCGAACCAGGAGGGCAGACCATCAACGTCGAACTGCTCTGGAGCGACCAGATCGAAGGTCCAGTCGTTGAAAACGGTCTCCGCCGTGCCGTTGGCCACACCACCCGGTAGATCGGTGATCGTCACGTCGACATCCCAGAGTGGCACGGCTACATCGATGCTCTGTGTCACGCCGCCCGTCAACTGCAATTCGAAGGCGTGGGACCCGACCGGTGTGCTTGCCGAGGACTGGATGGTGAAGTTGAGAAAAGTCGATTCTCCGGGCTGAACCTCCGGCACGGGAAGCGGGCCCGACAGTACGCTCAGGCCAAGGCCCGGCGGCGGAACCAGCGTGGCCGTGACACCGCTGGCGACCGACGAACCGGAGGAGCGAATGAAGATGCCCAACTCTGCCGTTTCGTCTCTGAGCATCATGTCGGCCGTGCGGGGAGCGATGATGACCGGCGTGGTGGGTCGATGCGGAAGAATTCGCGCATAGCGCTCGACCGACAGCTGGGCATCCCGGGCGAGATCGTTGAGCGTTGCTTCGCCGGTCTCCATCGGGCCGCTGAGAACAGAGATTGCGTAGTCATCACCGAGCAGGGCCGGATTAGCACCACCGGGTGGAAATGCGAGACCCTCGATCAGCAGCTGGTCGTCCAGCCAGAGTTGAACAAATCCGATCTCCAGGAGAACACTCAAGCGCCAGGTCGCCTGCGGGTCCAGGGTCACCGTCGTGCTGCCCACCAGGACGCCGGCGCTGAAGGGCCCGGCAGACCAGACCTGAACGACGCCACCGTTGCTGACCGTGGCATAGACCCGATGGGCCGGGTTGTCTGAAATGAGGTCGATCCCGTCTCCATTGGAGGGCACCCAGAGAGCGCTGTCCATCCAGCCGAAAGCCATCGAGCCACTGCCGTTCGGTCCGTCGGTCAGAACCAGGTCGACGGCTCGGTCCAGGGCCTGGAAGTTGACGGCGGCATCAAAGACGGGCGCCGGTGTCGCGATGATTCCGATCGGACCATCGGCCACGGTTTCTCCCGTATCCCACTTGAAGGCCACCGTATCGAAGTCGGCTTGCTCGAGGGCCCAGGCGGGCTGGGCAAGAAATGAAAGGGTCAGCACAGCTGACGCGGTGAAGAACTGATTCCAAGGCATGACAGGCTCCCGCAAACAACGGTGACAGTCGAAAGGACTGTCATAGGTGAAATGCGAGAGGGGCTGGGGAACTGCGCCAGACCGGACCGGGTCAGGCGAAAAGGAAAAGGACCGGGGACTTGCGCCCCGGTCCGGTTTTCATCAAGCGATCAACGAAGGACGGTGATTTCGTAGCTGCCGGTGCTTTCCGAGAAGCCGGTTACGTAGATGGTGTACGTTCCCGTTTCGGGCAGGTTGATTACCGCCTCGCTGTTGTTGTTCTCGCCGCCGTCGTCATCGCGGGCCAGGTTGCTGCCATCCGGATTCGAGACGTAAAGCACCGTGTCGAAGCTGTCGGACTCCAGCATGATCGTGACCGTCTGGCCGGCCTCGCCCTCGAATTCGTGACGCTCATAGCGGGTGCCGTCATGGCCGCGCGGTGAGCTGTTTGAGAGGCTGCCCGTCACGGACATTGCGACGTCGTTGGAGAGCTCGGACACGCTGAGCTGATAGCGACCGGCTTCATCGCCGAGGCTGCTGGCCGCAATCGTGACGGTTTCGGATGCGTCGAAGCGGTAGGAGATGCGGCTGTTGTAGCCCTCGTCGCCACCGTCGTCATCGGTCATTTCGCCGCCGCGGGAATCGGTCACGGTCAGATAGGCGTCGAAGTCATAGGAGCGCAGGTCGATCACGACCCGGCTGCCCGCCTCGCCGCTCAGTTCATAGCGATCACCGGCTGCATTGCCGCCGCTCAGGCGTCCGTCAACGGTCTGGCCAACGGCAATCTTGCCCGGCGGGGGCAGCGTGCGAGCGATGATGCGATAGGGACCGGTCTCACCGCTGGACAGGGGTGAGGCCACGACTTCCAGACTGCCGCCGCTGCTCATGGTGCGCATGAAGCCGGCGTTCAGGCCTTCGTAGTCGTCGTTGTAGATGGTTTCGCCGTTCGGCATCGTCGCGTTCAACGTGGTGTCGATGTCATCACTCATGACAATGACTTCGACGCTCATGCCGGCCTCGACGGGGATGATGTGACGGTTGGCCGAGTTGTTGCCACCGGCCGTGAACATGCCCTCTTCAGAGAAGAATTCTTCCTGAGCCGATACGGAGCCGACCAGCAGCAAACCGGCCAGCGGGGTCAGAATTACCTTTCTCATTACTCCAGACTCCATGGGTTAGGTGTCCGCTCAGTATAAGGCTGATTCATGAACCGGCGCTGACTGGTTTTTCCAGCCCCACCACTCGCTCAGAACAGGCTTTGCTGCCGTTGATCGACCGGTTTCGAGCGCTTGCCCGCGCCCTTGCGGCTGCCCAGCTGCTGTTGAACCTGGCGGCTTTGCTCGCGAAAGCCTGGCTGGCGTCGATACTCGCTCAGGCGCCGCCTGGCTTCGCTGACGGCCTGACGGAAGTCGACGATGGGTTCGGGATAGTCGGCGGCGCCCCGCGCTTCCCGCTCGGACTGACCGATCAGCCACGGCTCGAAGCAGCTCGATGGCTCCAGGCCGGCCAGCTCCGGAACCCAGCGCTGGACGAACAGCGCATCCGGGTCGTGATCCTGCGCCTGCTTGATCGGGTTGTACATGCGTGGCGTATTGATGCCCGTCGTCCCTGACTGCATCTGGCACTGGTTGTAGTGAATGCCGGGCTCGTAGTCCGTGAACAGGCGAGCCAGGTGCAGGGCCGGCTGGCGCCAGTGCAGCCACAGATGGTAGGCGGCGAAGCTCATCAGCATGGCGCGCATGCGAAAGTTCAGCCAGCCACCCTGAATCAGGTAGCGCATGCAGGCATCGATCATGGGGTAGCCCGTCCGGCCCTCGGCCCAGGCCTGGAACTTCACCTCATCGAAGTCGTCTTCGCGCATGCCGTCGAAGCCGCGATGAACATTGACGAACTCAATGTCCGGGCGCTGCTCGAGCTTCTGGATGAAGTGGCAGTGCCAGTGCAAGCGCTGATCGAATTGATTGAGTGAGCGCGCCAGTCTTGAATGACCGGCCTCGCGCGCTTCCGATCGATGTTCTCGCGTGACCTGAACGATGCGTCGAAGGCTGAGGCTGCCGTAGGCAATATGAGGGCTCAGTCTGGAACCTGCAGTCTCGGCGCTTAGCGGCGAGGAGATGCCGCCGCGGTAGGCTGCGCCTCGCTCGTTCAGAAAACTCAGCAGCGTCGCTTCGCCGGCGTGGATTCCACCGCGCTGGCGGTCCGGGCAAGGCCGCTGATCCTTGCAGGGCGCGGCCGACCAATCGGCCCTGGCGTGTTGATCAGCGCCGGCCACGGAGGCCAGCTGCGGCGGCAGGACGGCAACCGGCTCGGCCATGTGCGCTTCCCACTTCCGCGCCCAGCCGTCTCGATTTCGCAATCCACGGTCCACGCCGAACTGCGGGTACTCGATGCACTCGACGCCTCGGTCACGGCACCAGGCGCGAACGGCTCGATCACGCTCAAAGGTCCAGGCGTTGCCCGTTTCCTCATGCGCGTGCAGCGCCGAGAATCCATGCTGACGCTGGAGTCGATCCAGCACTTCGATCACCTCACCCACCTCGACCCAGAGCGGTGCTCCCCGTCTGGCGAGCGCGTCCTCCAGGTCCTTCAGGCATTCAGCGGTGAAGTGCTGCTGGCGTTGACTGCTATCGTCCAGCTGCCAGTAGTCTGGTTCGATCACATACAAGGGCAACACCGGGCCGCGGGCCGCGGCCTCACTCAAGGGCGCATGATCATCAACGCGTAGATCGCGCTTGAACCAGACCAGCTGGATCGCACTCGTGCTCATCGCGCCTTGTTCCTGGAGCGGCGGCAGCGCTCGGAGCAGTAGCGGACCTTTTCCCAGCAGGACTTCCATTTCTTGCGCCAGGTGAAGGGCCGCTGACAGACCGGGCAGACCTTGCTGGGTAAGTCGGACTTCTTCATCCGCGAACTACACCATGGCGGACCTGACTTCGACGTGAATTCGCACCATGGGCTTCTTGTTCGGATTGCCGCCGAATTAGCATAGGAGGCCTGGACCCGACCGTTCTTGAAAAGGACAGACCTCTGACTATGGCCGAACGCCCCCTCGCCTCGCTTGCTACACCTGCGCTGTTGATCGACCAGCGACGATTCGACGACAACATCGATCGCTTGAACCGACAGCTCAGTCATCTGGGTGTACCGCTCCGGCCGCATCTGAAGACCGTCAAGAATGTCGAACTGGCGAGACGCATGCTGCGTGGGTATCCGGGTGGGGCCACCGTGTCGACGTTGGCCGAGGCCGATTTCTTCCACGCTGCGGGCATCACAGACCTGACTTACGCGGTCGGGATCGCACCGGGCCGCTTGCCGGCCGTGGCAGAGCGTCTGCGCGCGGGCATGCAGCTGACGCTGATCCTGGATCATCCCGATATGGCTGAGGCGCTGGTTGCTTTTGCCCGCGCTGAGAGCATCGACTTCAGCGTCCTGATTGAGCTGGACGCTGACGGTGATCGGGCCGGACTGCGGGCCGACGACGAGCGCTTGCTGCTGACCGCGGACATCCTGCGCGACGGGGGTCAAGGGCCCATGGGCGTGCTGGTGCATGCGGGTGGGTCCTATGGCTGTCGCGGTGAAGCGGAACTCACGGCCATGGCCGAGCGCGAACGCCAAACTGCTGTTGCGGCGGCGGAACGCCTTCGGCAGCACGGCCACGCGATTGAGGTGGTCAGCGTAGGATCCACGCCGACCGCGCTGTTCGCCAGGGACCTGAGAGGCGTCACTGAAGTCCGGTCCGGCGTTTACTCCTGCATGGACCTGGTCATGGTGGGCCTGGGGGTCTGTGCCTTCGATGAAGTCGCCATCAGCGTGCTGACCGAGGTCATCGGTCACCGCCGCGAAGCCGGTGAGCTGCTGGTTGATGCCGGGTGGATGGCCCTGTCAGGCGATCGCGGCACGGCCTCTCAGCCTGTCGATCAGGGCTACGGGCTGGTGCTGGATGCGGACCATGCAGCGCTGGATCCTGAACTGATCGTCCGGGCGACGAACCAGGAGCACGGCATCGTGGCGAGACGTGACAGCCAGGCCATCGATCTTGAGCGCTTCCCCATCGGCACGCGCCTGCGCATCCTGCCCAACCACGCCTGCGCTACGGCCAGCCAGTTCGAGCATTTCGAGTGGGTCGAACAGGGCGCCTGCACCCGCTTGCCGCGCTGCCGCGGCTGGATCTAGTCGGTGACTTCCCGGTAGCGCTGGAAGCTCGCGGTCGCGATGTCCTCGGGCGTGACGCCGAGTCGCGCCAGTCGTTCCTGCGAACGTTCGGGTGGGCCGATCGGCGTCAGAACCAGCGTGGACTGCTGGGTGAATTCGACCTCATGCAATTGGCTCAAGGCAACGCGATCGATGCGCGGGTCAGCAAGCGGGAAGGAGGCCGCCTCGTAGACGATCACCGGGTGTTCGTCGGGATAGTCCTCAGCCAGGACTTCGGCCAACGCCTGCACCCAGGAGGGATCGGTTTCGAAGCTGGAGCGGGTGAGATCACCCAGAGCCGCGGGCTGCCACAGGATCAGCAGTGCCGTCGGCTCGATACGCCGCGGATAGAGCAGAAAATCGCTGCACTCGTAGCTTTGACAGCCCTGCACGGCCGGGTCCAGCCCGAGATCGGCCACGAGACAGTCCTCGGCTGAAATACCTGGATACATGGTGGCCGCATGACCCTCCACCTGTGCGCGTCGGGCGGCTTCGTGGCCGGGCCAGACGAACACGCCCGGGTGGCCATAGAACACGCCGACGACGTGGTCGCCGTCATCGAGCGGCACCAGCATTCTTTCGATCATCTCGGAGTAGCTGTCATCGCGCGAACGGCCTACGGCGTAGCAATCCTGCAGGGACTGGGTCCGAGGATTGATCTGCTGCAGATGTCGGAGGGTCAGGGCGTCGACCACGCAGAACACGTGGTCGGCCCCTTCGATCAGATGGCGGGTTTCGACCGTGAGCTGGCCGGCAGGGCGGATGCCGCTGCCGACCAGACTCAGGCGCCCCCGTGGCGCCTCAGACAACGATGAACTGAGCGTGCTCTTCGCCGAGATCAGCTTCCTGGATCAGGCCTTCCTTGTCGCCGCTGTTGATCAGTTCCTGGTGATCATCGGGCACGTCATACTGGTCCATGACCTTCTTCGGGTCCGCCTTGAACTTCTCGACCAGGTTGGGATTGGCGCCCAGGTCCGTCAGGAGCTTCTTGGTATTCTCAGACATATGTTCATTCCCTTTGCTTGGTGGTCATCGGGCAACCGGAAGAAATCCGGCACCTCCAGTGAAAAGACAGTTTGCAGCATTTCTTCCGTAGTTCGCAGGGCGCCCTCGGTCCAGCCCTGATCCTCGCTCCAGGCCTCGCCGCAGATATGGATGGGCCAGTCGGGGTCGGGATGCAGGATTTCCCGCGCGACCTTCCAGCTGCGATAACCCGGAAGCCAGTAGTGCCAGGCACCGCCGAAGGGCGCTTCGGACCAGTTGATGAAGACACCATCGACGGGATCCGGAACAGTGACACCGTGCATTTCCGACAACTGGCGACCAATCTCGCGTCGCGCTCGCGGCCCCAAGGGTGAGCGCAGGCGGCGTCCCAGTCCACTATCGGGTTCCAGGGCGCGCCAGAAATCGACCGCACTGCCATCGCCGTAGCTGGCCAGCATCAGCGCCCGACCTGACTCCTCGTCAACGCCGATGTAATAGCACATGCGCATCGGCAGGTCCGTGTGGGAAACACCGTAAGTTTCATCCTTGATCTTTCCGGGGCCGTCGGGCACGTCACGCCACCAGGGCTTATCGAAGGTCAGGAAGATCTTGCATGCGGGTACGGACTCGATCGATTGCAGCAAGGGCGGCAGGCGACTGCTGGCCAGAGACTCGCTGGCGTCTAGGATGGTCTGGATGGGCGCTTGCGGCATGGCCAGGATCAATCGGTCGGCGGAGATCGTCGCTTCCTGATCGGATCCGCTGACGTCCAGCAGGAGTTTTCCGTGTTCATCTTTGGACACTCGGGTCAGCGCGCGACCAAACTCGACCTGAACGCCCGCCTCTGCCAGTGCTGCGGCCATGGCTTCGGGCAACTTTTGATAGCCGTGGATCAAGCGATACCACTTGCCCGCCTGCTCCAGCGTCAGGGACACGACCGCATCAAATCCATTCCAGTTGCTGAACAGGGTAAAGGTGCTGACGACATCGCGCAGGGCCAGCCAGGCCTCGTTGCTGATGACGCGAGCCAGCAGATTCCAGAATCCCCAGTCGGCCAGCAGGCGGCCTTCGAACTCGAGCGTCTGCAGGTATTCCAGGCTTTCCTGATGGGATCCCTTGGGGTTGGCGGGCCAATGGTCCTTCAGGCCGGGCGCGATTCGGTCGATCGCCAGCATCAACAAACCGATATAGCTCAAGCCCTGCTCATCAGGTTTCAGCTTGTAGGGCAGGATCTTGGGGTCTGCGAACTCCTCAATGGTCAGGCGGGTGGATCGGAGCCAGGCGAAATCAGGCTCCGGCGTGACGCGTGCCTTGTCTAGCTTGAAGACGTCCGTGCACAGGCCATAGACCAGCGGCTGGTTGGTGTTGAAGAACATGCCGCCAAGTTCTGCCGGCAGCGCGTCGTCGCTGCGCATCTGATCTGACCAGAGTCGCCCACCGACCCGATCGCTGTATTCAATAATCCGAATACGATCAGCGGGATGCCCGTCGCTGACCAGTCGCCAGGCCGCATACAGGCCGGACACGCCCGCGCCGGCAACGACCAGCGATTCATCCTTACTTGGTGTCTCAGTACTCATTCAGTTCGCTCCCTGGCGGGTTCCATCGAGGGTCCATGTCGAAACGGCGTGCTCCGTTCCGGATCGAAGATAACGGCCCGGTTACGCCCGGCTTG
>JBCDLQ010000062.1:0-8523 GCA_039414335.1 Pseudomonadota bacterium
ATGAGATGGCCGGCATGATTCCGCTCTTCGCTTACTATCTCGGGGTACTTCTGATTCTGATTGGGCTGGTTTGCTGGGCGGTGGTCTTCTACCGTGAGGCTGGGGCCGGATCCCTGGCACCCTGACGCCGTATGATCGGCGGCCCGACTTCCCAGGCCCTGACTGCACCAAAGACTGAGCTCATGAATCCAAAGACCTCCCCGAGAACGGTTGGCTTCTGGACGACGCTGTGTCTGGTGTTTCTCCCAATGGCGATCGCAATTCAGTGGGCCTGGTCTGTCTACTTCAAGCGGGTGCCTGAATCGTTCTGGATAGACGGCGCCTCACAGCAGGTGCTGATGGCGAAGTCAGTCAGTGAAATCGTGATCTATTCGCTGATGCTCTGGTTCCTCCTGGCAAGAACGACAACCCGCTATCGACGAATTAAGCAGGGGATTTGCGCTTTGATCGGTTTCACCATTCTTTACACTGCCTATTTCCTGATCAGCGCTTGAGTTGGCCAATTCAATGACCATCGAGAAGATCAAAACTGGCACTGTTGAAGAAGCCTACGATGTTTTTCTGAAGGTTCCCGAGCTGGACCGATATCTGTCCCTCGACGACATTCGATCAAGACTTACCGATGGTGCACTGATACTGATCTATGAAATTGCCGACGTGCCCGTCGGCTTCAAGATCGGGTATCCGCTCGATTCGGACAAGTTTTACAGTTGGCTGGGCGGAGTATTGCCCAACCACAGGAAATCAGGCATCGCTCAGCAACTGCTCGACTACCAGGAACGCTGGGTAAAAGAACAGGGCTATCGGACGATTTCCGTGAACTCGATGAATCGCTATCCCTCGATGATCCGTCTGCTGGTCAGGAATCGCTATCGAATCTACACAGTGGATGACTTCGATACGGATGACGAGCGAATTCGTTTCAGGAAGACCCTGTCGGGTCGCTGATATTTCGCGCACGCGGACTTGTCATCGGGTCGCGCTCAGTCTGTATATTGGTGATTAAAACCAGTCGATGCACTCAGGATCGGGAGCCACAAGTGAAAGAAGAACTGCCCAAGACACGCAAGGAACTGATGGGTCGCGTCGACGCGATCAAGGCGGATATTCGAAAGAGCGTGCTGTTCAACTCGAGAATCGCGACACGCTCTACGAAATCGAACGCGTCAGTCTTGAAGAGATCGCGATGCTCGATGAGCAACTCAAGCAATCCATTGCGGATTCATTCATGGCCATTGAATTCTTCCGATGACTTTTGGCGTTGAATGATGGAAGTCAGACCGGCACGCCCTACCGATATTCCAAACATACTGTCACTGATCCGACAGAAAGCGCGATTCGATGGCTGCCTGGAGTCACTCAGGACAAAGGCGACGGATATAGAAGCGGCTTTTTTTTCGGATACGCCAAAGGCTAAAGCGCTTCTGGCGGTCAAGGGTGATCAGGTATTCGGCATCGCGACCTATTACGACATCTATTCCACCTTCATTGCCAAGCCCGGAATCTGGCTGGATGACCTGTTCGTTGATCAGAACCGGCGCAAGACCGGGGCGGGCATCGCATTGATGAAACGCCTGTGCGAAATTGCTGTCGCGACGGGCTGCGGTCGAATCGACTGGATTGTGGCGACAGACAATCGCCGGGGTCGGGATTTCTATGAGTCGATTGGCGCGACAATCTTCGAAACCGTACGCCATTCACGCCTCGACGAAACTGCTATCCATCAACTGGCTCGATCGTAATCGAATCGCTGCTCAGCGGGTACACGGCTGTCGAAGCACATTCCGACCCGAGGAGCATCGAACATGCTGGCTGTTCTATTAGCGTTTGACGTCAAGCCGGGTTCCGAGGCCGAGTTCGTCGAGACCTGGGAACACACGACGCACATCATCTACCAGCACTTTGGCGGCCTCGGTTCGAGGCTTCATCGCTCGGAGGATGGCCAGTTCATCGCTTACGCGCAGTGGCCCGATCTCGAGGTGTATGAATCAGAGCAGATCTGGACTGATGAGCACGCGGCGGTTCGCCAGCAGATGCGCAATACGCTGATCGGGGGCAGGCCGGCCTCGATCCGGATCCTGTCGGTGGTGTCGGATTTGATCAAAGACTATCCCTGCGATCGAAACGATGGCCGTTGAGCGGTTTAGCGGAATGATCAAGGGGTCGCGTCCTCTGATCGGGGCTGGCGTGCTGCTTTTTCTATTGGGCGCCTGTACCTATCGCCACGTAGAGCCGCCGCCCGGTGAGGGCACGGTCTACGTGCTGAATACGGTGACCGACTGGGAATCCGAGCCGCATGCGGTCTTCATCAACGAGCATCGTGTCGCCGTGCTTCGACCAGGTGAATTCACCTGGATCCATCTGCTGCCTGGCCGCTACGCCGTGGCGGTGAAAGGCTCCGAGATTCAGGGCAGAACGCTATCGAGTCAGGATGTGGATGTCAGCCCTGGTGCCGTACGCTTCCTAGTTTACGATGAAGAGAAGCGCGAAGACTATCTGATCGAGTATTCGAAGGAACACGCACGCAATTGGCTTCGTGCACGGCGTTACGTGTCGAGCCACCACATCGCTCGTGATTTCAAGAACTGACCAGGCCAGCGCTCCGGTGCGATGCGAACAAGGAGGAAGTAGCCATGGTTCGGGTTTATGGCGACGGATTATCGGGTAACTGCTATAAGGTCAAGCTGCTTATGGCCTTACTTGACATCGAGCATCAGTGGACTCACGTCGATATCCTGTCGGGCGAGACGAAGAGCGATGACTTCGCCCGGCTCAATGCCAATCGCAAGATTCCGGTGCTACAGCTGGACAGCGGCGAGATCCTGACCGAATCCAATGCAATTCTGAACTACCTGGCTGAAGGGACGTCCTTCTCGCCCGATTCGAGCCTGGCCCGGGCGAGGGTGCTGGAATGGCAGTTCTTCGAGCAGTACAGCCATGAACCTTTCATTGCCGTGGCGCGATATATCAAGCGCTATCTCGGCCTGCCGGAAGAGCGCCGTGCCGACTATGAGGCCAAGCAGGTTGGAGGCCACAAGGCTCTGGCGGTGATGGAGCAGAAGCTGGCCGATGCTGAATACCTGGTCGGAGAAGCCCCGACGATTGCCGATATCAGCCTCTATGCCTACACCCACGTGGCCCATGAAGGCGGTTTTGATCTGGCGCCTTACGCGAGCATTCGCGCCTGGATCGCCCGCATTGAAGCCTTGCCAGGCTACGTTGCCATGGCTTCGTCCGGCTCTTGATTGCGCGCGCTACACTGTCGCGCGGTCGAGACCCCGAAGCAAGGATCACCATGAATCGAGAAACGCTACAGGCCGAACTCGAAGCGCGACTCTGCGGAGACTATGCGCGGGCTTTTTCCGAGCGTGATGTGGCCGCGCTGGCGAGTATCTATCGACCTAACTCGGTGGTGATATTTCACCAGCTGGGCGAGGACAAAAGCGGGCGAGGGGGCAAAGGCAAGGATGTGGCCCTCTACAACGGCAGTATGCTGGCGGCCTTGCTGCGCCTGACAATACCGGCATCACTCGGAGCCAGGACATTGTTCAAACGGCTAAGGAAAAGAGACTATGGTCATTCGACAATCCAGCTCCTGGCTTTCGAAGATCTCTCGACCGCCGGTCAGCACAGGGCCCGGGTCAATTGCAGTTTTGAACGATTTCGACGCAACGGTGACTCGTTGGAAACCGGTTATGGGCTCTATCTCATGGAGAAGATCGACGGCTTGTGGCGCATTTCGGAGATCTGGATCTACGATGACATCAATGCGCCACCCGCCGAGTTGCAACTTGACCGGTTGACCGCCGTCTAGACCTGGTCGAGATTTTCTATTCTTCACTATTGAAAGGGCGTCATGAACTCCTTCGCAGAATTTCACTGGTGGTACGTCCCTCTGGGCCTACTGGCCTTGTTCCTCCTGTTCGGGAAGAAGAAAGGTGGTGTCGTAGTCGAGCGCCTGGAGGCGGACTTTGACATTCTCGATGATCGCTTTGCCGACAGTCGGCCAGAGGCCGACTACTGCACCTTCAAGGCCGGCACGCCTGATCATATTGATATCGAGCTAGAAAACCTGCCCGTCCCGGTCGGCGAGACGGTCGAATTGCTGCTGAACGGTTCACCTCTGGCCACCGTGCCAGTCAAACGCAATCGGGAGGCCGAGTTCGACCACTGGAGCGATGAGGCGGTGGACTTTCCCAAGGTTAAAGTGGCGGATGAACTGACTGTTCGTTATCAGGGCGCGTCGGTCATGAAAGGTGTGTTTCGATGAATTGCTGGCCCACGGGCTCTGTGGACAAGTCTTTTGGACTATCGCCAAGTGCTGCAACGGTCTTGTCGCTCCTTTGGACCTTGGCGGCTGCAACAGTGGCGTTCAGTGACGATGGCTCAGCAATCGATGAGGTGGAGACGGAAGTGCAGGTGGCCTTCGAGTCGCTGGTGGCCGCCTCCAGAGCGCTGGATATGGACCGCTATCTCGAACACTTTGACCGTGAGCACTTCGTAGGCCTGAACAGCGACGGCCGCACCTGGCAATCCCTGGCCGAATTGGAGCCACTTGTCAGGGGTGGATTTGCGACGACCGAGGCCGTGCTGGAGTTGCATTTCCCCACGGTGAAGATCTCGGTTATTGATGCTGTGACGGCGGTGCTGGTCAACGAGTTCGAACAGACGCTGCTGATGAACGACGGCACCACGGTTCAGATCGCCGGCGGTGGTGCTCAGGTCTGGTCGAAGCGCAGCGGGGCCTGGAAGCTGGTGAGTGTTTCGGCCAGTCAGGCGCCCCAATCCGAGTAAAGTCATTTCTGCAGAAGGAGGTGTAGATGAAGCACCCGATTGTTCACTTCGAGATTGGCTGTTCGAGCGCGGCGGAAACGCAGGCCTTCCTCGAGGCCTTGTTTGGCTGGACCTTCGGCGGAGCGGCGGCACCCAGTGTGCAGGTTGGTGCGTCGCCGCAGCTGTCTGCCCATCTGTCGGAGCTGGCCGATGAGTGGGGTCATTACGTGACCTTCTATGTTCAGGTCGAGCATCTGGAAACGCTGCTGAGTCGCGTTCGCGAACTGGGTGGCAAGGTACTTGTCGAACCGGTCCAAGTTGGCGATCAGGGCCGATTCGCCTGGATCACACCGCCGGAAGGGCAGATTATTGGACTCTGGGAGTCCGTCAATCCACAGGAGGAGTCATGAAAGTTCACTACCTTGAAATCGTTACGGATGACGTTGATGCGGCCTGCGCGATCTATGCCGGCGCCCATTCCGTGAGTTTTGGTGAGGCCGATCCAAGCCTCGGCGGGGCCCGCACTGCCGCACTGGCTGATGGCGGCCTCGTTGGCGTGCGCGCGCCGATGCACGAGGGTGAGAAAGCCGTCACCCGGGCCTATCTGCTGGTCGATGACATTCAGAAAGCCGTGGATGCTGCGGCGGCCGCCGGGGCGCAAATCATGGTGCCGCCGATGGAGCTACCGGGCCACGGTCAGTGCGCCATCTATTTCCAGGGCGGAATCGAGGCCGGCCTTTGGCAGACCTGATCGGGAGGTTCATTGATGGACAGTAATGAGAAAGTCGCCCTGATCACGGGGGCTAACAAGGGACTGGGTAAGGAGATTGCCCGGCAGCTGGGCGGGCAGGGCTATACCGTGGTGTTGACGGCTCGAGATATGCAGGCGGGCCAAGCGGCCGTGGATGAGCTGAGCGCCAGCGGCTGCGATGCGCACGCGCTGCCGCTGGAGGTCACCAGCCCCGACGACATCGCCAAGCTTGCCGGTGCCCTGGACGCGGATTACGGAAAGCTGGATGTGCTGGTCAATAACGCCGGCATGTCGGCGGAGTGGGACGGGACGGGCACCGATGCGGACAAGATCCGTCGCACGCTGGACGTCAATCTCGTCGCACCCTATGCGATTACGGAAACGCTCGTTCCCCTGCTGTCGCGCAGTGATGATGCGCGCGTGATCAACCATTCTTCCATGTTGGGTTCGATCGCAAGTGTCGAGGCGGCCTGGAATGACGTAGCCGGTTTTGTGGCGGTGGGTTATTCCACGTCCAAGGCCGGCTTGAACATGCTGACGGTGATTCAGTCGAAGACGCTGGCGGAGCAGGGCATTGCCGTTGCTGCCGCGCATCCGGGCTGGGTGAAGACCGATCTGGGCACCGATGCGGCGCCGATGGAAGTCAACGATGGCGCCAGAACCGTTGTCGGCCTGGTCACCGTTGATCGGGAACAGTTTCCGCACGGCCAGTTGATTCATCAAGGGCAGGCGATGCCCTGGTAGGGGACGTCTGACGGATTTCTTCGTGACTCGAGTCAAGATCTGCTGTATCAGTTCCGCCGAAGAGGCACGCCTGGCCATGAGCCTGGGCGCTACGGCGCTGGGCTTCGTCTCCGAGATGCCGAGCGGGCCCGGCGTGATCTCTGATGCGCTGATTGCCGAACTGGTAGCGTCACTGGAGGCACCGGTCGATACGTTCCTGTTGACCAGTCGCAGGGATGCGGGATCGATCATCGAGCAGCAGCGGCGTGCGGGTGTCAATACGCTGCAGCTGTGTGACGCAGTGAGTCTGGATGCGCTGAGCCAGATCCGTGGCACATTGCCTGATGTGTCACTGGTGCAGGTCATTCACGTTATCGATCAGCAGTCTGTCGAAGAAGCAATGGCGATTGCGCCGGCGGTGGATGGGCTGCTGCTGGATTCGGGCAACCCCTCGCTGCCGGTGAAGGAACTGGGCGGTACGGGTCGTACGCACGATTGGTCGCTCAGCGCCGAGATTGTGCGGTCAGCACCCGTGCCCGTTTATCTCGCCGGCGGCCTCAAGCCCGGCAATGTCGGCGAGGCCATCAGCGCGGTTCGGCCCTTTGGCGTTGATCTTTGTACTGGCGTAAGAACAGACGATCAGCTCGATGAGCAAAAGCTGCGGGCCTTCATGCAATCGGTTGGGGCGGCGATGCCCTCCATTTCCCCATGACGCCCTCGCCTTAGGCTATGGCAACAGCAACCCATCAAGGACCCAGAATGAAAGCAGTCTGGAACGGGGCGGTGATCGCCCAAAGCGACATCACGGTGGTGGTTGAAGGCAATCATTACTTTCCGCCTGATGCGATTTCGCAGAGCCACTTCGAGCCCAGCGCGACCACAACGGTCTGCTCCTGGAAGGGCACGGCGCACTACTACAACGTGGTGGTCGACGGCCAGACCAACGGCGATGCGGCCTGGTACTACCCGAGTCCGAAGGATGCCGCGTCCGAGATCAAGGACCACATCGCCTTCTGGCGCGGTGTCGAGGTGATTGAGGGTTGAGCATGCGATCGGTCCTTCGTCAGACAGGCGTTGTTTTGATGCTGGGGCTCCTGAGCCTTAGTCATGGCCTTGCTGCGGATCGGATCGAATCGGTGGCCACGGGAACCTTTGAAGTCCAGATGTCACCCGTTGGCGAGAATGAGCCCGACAGCGGCGTGGCCATGGGGCGCTTTGTTCTGACGAAAGTCTTTAGCGGCGATATGGACGGTGAATCGTCCGGTGAAATGCTGACGGCGATGACGCCGGTCCCGGGGTCGGCGGGCTATGTGGCGATCGAACGGTTTGCGGGCAGCCTGGCGGGTCTCGAAGGCTCCTTCATGCTGCAGCATTCCGGAACCATGCAGGGCGATGTACGTGCTCTGACCATTGCCATCGTGCCGGACTCAGGTACGGGTGATCTCACGGGTCTCGATGGGACCTTCCATCTTGAGATGGTCGACGGCGTCCATCACTACGAGCTGCGTTACAGCCTGGTGGCCGATTAGCGTCTTTTACAACGACGAACCGGGCTATCGAAAGAGCTACTCTTTTGACCGACGAAAGTTGTGTCTGCGGAATTGACAAGTCGTCTCTTGGTCTCAAGAATGAAATGAAGCGCTAGAGAATCCATAGCAATGAAGCTTCTCACCCGAACCAGCACGTTGATCAGCTGCCTGTTGTTGGCCATCGCCTGCTATTTCGTCGGGTTTCCGGCAGGCGGGGTCGTCTTTCTGGTCATCGGTGTCATCTTCGAGTGCCTGTTCTGGCTGGGTCTGTTCAGCAGCGGCTCGAAGTCTGATTAGGCCGATCACGGCCCCGCTTCCATGCCGCGCAGGGTTCAGTTAACGACCGAGCTGCGGCGCAAGCGCCCCAGCCTGCCTGTATTTCTCGTGGTTCCTGCCGAGACAGTCCGGGCCTGGGGATTGGCCGGTACGGCGGTGATCGAAGGGACGGCGAATGGTGTTTCATTCGGGCGCCGATCGATCAAGGCTTGGGGTCGGGGTGCTGATTGCTGGTTCATCGAGTTCACCCAGCGTTTCTGTGACCAGGCTCAGCTGCGCGTTGGCGAGACCGTGGTGATCGAATTTAGCCTGGCCGACACTTCACCGCCGCCTGAGCTCGCGGCGCACTTTTCAATGGAGTGCGGTCTGGAAGCGGCCTGGGAAAGGTGGTCCGAACGCGATCGGCGGGAAGCCGGAGAGCATATCCGAGCGGCCAAGCAGCCAGCCACCTGCAACCAGCAGCCAGCAACC
>JBCDLQ010000063.1:0-8522 GCA_039414335.1 Pseudomonadota bacterium
AGACGGTCCTGCTGCATTGGCGGCGCGGAGTAGATCAGCGGACTAACACGCTGCTGGTTTCTGATACGTCGGAGCGGGTGGATGAAGTGCGCTCGCTCGTGGAAGAACTCGATCGGCCGGTGCGCCAGGTGCTGATCGAGTCGCGCATCGTCATCGCTCGCCATGACTTTAATTATGAACTCGGTGTTCGCTTCGGCGTCACCTCTTCGCTCGAGGACGGTCGTGGCAATGTGTTCTCCACCTCTGGTAGCTCCAACGCATTGGATGACATGAACAATCTGGTGTTGATCAATCGCCGGGGCAACTCGGGTTCATCCCTGCCCAGCACGGCGCCGGATCCAATCATTGGCAATGGCATCATCGCGCCCACGTTGGGGGATAGATTGAACGTGAACCTCCCGGTGAGCAGCCCTGCCGGCCGGTTGGGTTTCAGCGTTCTAGCTGCAGACTATCTTCTGGACCTTGAGTTGAGTGCCTTGGAATCTGAAGGCAATGGTGAAGTCATCTCTACGCCACGTGTGATTGCCGCCAATCAAGCGGAAGCCTTCATCAAGCAGGGTGTCGAGATTCCTTACGAGGAAGCGACCAGCTCGGGTGCCAGCTCCGTTCAGTTCCAAGAGGCGGTGCTGGAGCTACGCGTTGTTCCGCTCATTACTCCGGACAATCGAGTTCAGCTCGATCTCAACGTCAAGCAGGATACGGTCGGTGAGATTTTCCAGACTGGACGAGGTGGAACCGTGCCGTCAATCGATACGCGCGAGCTCGCCACCAATGTTTTGGTCGACAATGGGCAAACCGTGGTGCTAGGCGGCATCTTCCAGGAAGAGCGGAACTTCACTAGCTCCAAGGTTCCGGTGTTGGGCGATGTGCCCGTTCTCGGACATCTGTTCCGCCGGCGTGGCAACCAGGAACAAAAGCGTGAGCTTTTGATCTTTGTGACGCCTTCGATTCTCGACGATCGCACCGTGCTCGACTAAGGGTCGCGAGTTCACAAAACCACTATGACGAATCAAATTCAATTATTCGGGACAAAGACAATGAAATCGATTCAATTCCTTGGGGTTTTCGCAGTCACGCTGATCCTGGCGGCTTGCGGCGGGGGAAGCTCCAACAACAGTTTCGGCGGTGGCGGCACCGCGTCACTCAGCGTTACAACAGCTTCGGGCTCGGTGACTGTGAATCCGCAGAACTTTTCGCCAGATCCGGACGGCCCTTTCACCACGCAAATCACCGTATTCTTCAGAGACGCTAGTGGTCAGCCCGTCTCCGATGGCGCAACGGTGACACTGACTTCAAGTAGTGCGGCTCGGGGTCTGGTATCCCCAATCGATCAGCCGAATCAAACTGGCGCATCAGCCTCGATTGGTACCACTGGTGGTCAGGCTCAGTTCTGGTTTACGGCTGCTGGCCAGACCGGCACCGTGACACTGACGGCCTCAGCGGCCAATCCATCCGGAGGTTCGGGAATTACGGCTACCGCCCAGATCAACGTGGTCCCCGGCTCCGATACGGAAGACAGGCTGACGATCACAGGGGCAAGCAGTATGCCGACGAATGATCGCGGTGTTCCCATTTTCCTCGGCTCGCCCTTCATCAATGAACTGACGATTCGCTACATCGGCCCGAATGGAGAAGCTGGCATACCTGTGGATGGTCAAGTGGGTGTCGGCATTGCTCCCGTCTCTCGAGGTGCCTTCTCGACCCTGGACGATCCGGAAACGACTGACATCAATGAGTTCCTGACGCTGATCGGGAACGGACCGGTTGATATGGCTGCCGGCGTAGCGACGATTTTTGTCCACTCCTTTGATGAGCCGGGTCCGGTAACAGTCACCGTGACAGCAGTCGACGCCAATTCTGGCGAACAGTTCACAACCGACTTTGTGGTCGATGTTCAGGACGGCGCCGCCAACTTCCTTCCGTCCAGCCTGGATTTTAACGTGGACACTCAGCCCATCTATGCCGAGGGCGCGGGTGGTAACAGCACGAAGAGTGTTCAGCTGTTTGTATTTGATGCGGGTGACAATCCCGTCCCGAACCCGGAGGGTAATGGAGCCAGCTGGAATAACGTCCGCCTGCAGCTTGATGGTCCGCCAGGAGCGCGTCTGGTCGGAACCGGTGCCGGCGGTCCGGTGGAAGGAACGGACATCGCGATCCAGTCAGTTAACGGGATTGCTGCTTTTGCCCTGAATGCTGGTACGGAAACGGGTACTCATCGGATCACCGCAACGGCTGACCGTGCGGACAACAATGTTGATCAGGGCATCACCGATTCCCTCGTCGCTGAGACCACCGCAGAGGTTGGTGATGGTCGGCTGTTTGCTCTGGAAATCGTTAGTCCGATTCTCAACGCCATCAATATCAACCCGGCTACCGGCAACATCGAAACTTCTTCCGAGCTCATTGAAGATCCAGTCACCGGTTTACTGATTCCGGCGAACCTTGATGGAACTTATACGCTCACCGTGACGGTTCAAGGAACGGACCAGATCGGTAATCCGGTACTGCCTGGCACAACCGTGAACTTCGGCAAGATCGACGATCCTTTCTTGCCGGGCATTCCGCGCTTCTTCACCTTTGCCGGTGCAGACGGCAACCCCCAGGAAGGCGGCCTTTTGTTCTCTCCGTTCGACCCCTTCGAAGGGTTCCTGGATGATCCGACTCGAGTCGATGATGCGGTTGAAGCCGGCGATACGGTCGCTCTTTTAGGCAAGATGGTGCCGGGCAACCGCGAGCATGAAGCGGTACGGTTCGTGAATTCGGTGGTCGATAACGATACAGTCACCGTGGTCGAGCCTTTCAACCCCAACGATCAAAGTGGTTCGATCGTCAATGATGGATTCGTGATCCCCTGGGTTATTGGTCGTTCACGCGTCGGCAACATCGATCAGAGCGTTGTGCTGAACGAATTCGGCCGGGGATCCGTACGGTTGACCTACCCGATCAATGCCATCGGTCGCCCGATCGTCCTCTGGAGTCAGGGTACGCGGGTACTGAGTGGCGATAACCGTACTGTGGCAGATGTGGAGGCTTCGCGTTTGCCAGGAATCTCACCGCTGCAGCTGACGGTCTCGCCGGGCACGATTCAGGCCAGCAATGACACAGTCGTTCGAGTTTGCCTACTGGACGCCATCCTATCCCCAGTCGAAGGGGCCTTCATTACCGGTGGAATTACGGAAGGTCAGGCCAACGGCACGCTGGATGGTGTCTCCATGACGACCACTACGGCTCAAGCGACCGGTACATCTGCACCCGGCTGTGTCGACACACTGGTTAATGTGAACGGATTGCCGCCGTCTGGTGGCGATGGTGGTGATGGCGGCGCGGTCCTGACTTTCAGCTTCGGTGAAGCCACGGCTGACGTTACCGTCATTCCTCCAGGCGCAGCATCTCTGCTGGTCGAGCCAAATCTGATCACAGATACAACGCTGTCGATCTTCGATCGAATCATCAACCTGACCTTGCTCGACGGATCTGGTGATCCGATCGTGGGTGCCCAGTTGACCGGCGAGTGCATGTCGGATGAAGGCATCCTGAGCCTGTCCCAGAATCCAGGCGTGACCGATGCAAACGGTGAAACAACTGCGCGTGTTCTGGTTGGGATGGCTGGATGTGCGACCGATGGTGGCGCCTATCCGAGAAACGGCGAGTGTGTGTTCACAACTACGTCCGGAACTCCTGAAGGCATTCTCCAGGTTGTTGGAATTGATGTGCTGTCCCTGGGCGTTTCACCGCCGCCGGTCGGTTGTCCGCCCGATCCGGGCTCGCCCAACAGTCAGACTCTGGTTGTTCAGGTCGAAGACAATCGTCCAATGCCGCAGCCTAGTTCACTGGTTGAGAGTATTCCAGCAGGAATCAGCTGTAGCGCGACCAGCCCGATCGGCAGCCCGGCTTGCGAGGGAGACTTCGAGTCTGGAACAACTGTGATTCTGCGAGCGCCGAACGGTTCAACGCCGATATTTAGTGGCGCTTGCACCGCTCAAATGGGTTCCGATCCGAACTTCGGTCAAGCCGCCCTGAGCAGCGATACACAGGTCTGTGTTGTGACCTTCAACTGATCGTCATGCACGATCTGTTGTCCAGGAACCCGGCGCTTGCCGGGTTTCTTGGTTCTGGGCCCGGATAATCATGCAGCTGTTGGCCGCCAGATCACCCCTGATCGTCAGTGTTCCTCATGCAGGCACGGAACTGCTGGCCGGGCAGGCCGACCGCATGACCGCGGTGGGGCGGGCCCTACGGGATACGGATTGGCATGTCGACAAGCTGGCTGATGGACTGGAGGATGCCGGTGCTGGCCTGATTGTTGCTCGCCATTCCCGCAATGTGATCGACCTCAATCGTCCTCCTGATGACCTGCCGCTCTACGCAACGCCGGGCAGCTCGCTGGTGCCGACTTCGAGCTTCGATGGGCGAGCCATCTATCTGGAAGGAGAAGAGCCGACCGCTGATGAGGTGAGCGAGCGTCTGGAGCTCTGTTGGCGGCCCTACCACAACAACCTTGAAGGGCTGCTGGACCAGGCTCGCGAGCGCTACGGCCACGCTGTATTGCTGGATCTGCACTCGATCGCTAGCCGCGTACCCACCCTCTTTGAAGGCCGCTTACCGGACCTCAGTCTCGGTACCTTCGAAGGCCGCAGCTGCGATCCGGTACTCGGAACGCTCGTCAGTGGTCAGTTGGGGTGTCAACAAGGCTTTACTTCGATCGTCAATGGCCGCTTCAAAGGCGGATTCATTACGCGCCATTACGGCAGACCAGAGAAAGGTGTTCACGCTTTGCAGCTGGAGATTGCCCAGTGTTGCTACATGGATGAAGCGCGTCCGCAAGACTGGGACGAGGCGCGTGCTTCAGCGCTCAAGTCACTGATACGTGAGCTGGCCAGACTCCTGATTGCCTGGAGGCCCGAAAGTCGATGACTACCTTTGATTGCGTCTGGCTCCTGACGGAATCAGGCTGGAAGTCCCGACAGCGCGTGAATATCTCACCCGATGGCTTGATCGAATCGATCCAAGATGCCGATCAAACGACGGCCGATCATCAATTGAACGGTTGGGTGGTCCCCGGCATGGCCAACGTCCACTCACACGCTCATCAACGCCTCATCGCCGGTATGACAGGATGGCGCGAGCCGGGCCAGAGCAGCTTCTGGTCCTGGCGCCAGCAGATGTATCGCGCACTCGACGAGTTAACGGCGAATGATCTCCGCACGGTCGCAGCGTATCTCTATGCCGAACTGCTCGAAGGGGGCTACACCTCGACGGGAGAGTTTCACTACGCTCATCGACTGAATGGCGCGTCACCCATGGAGTCCTCCCTGGCCTTGCTGGATGCCGCAAACGCAAGCGGTATGGCACTGACCTTGCTGCCCGTCTGGTACTGCTACGGCGGATTCGGCCGCATCCCTCTGGACGAACGGCAGCGGTCTTTCACCTTGTCGGGCGATGAAATCGAAGAATTGATCGGAAGCTTGATGCAAGAGGTTGGACAAAAACGTCGCTCAGACTACCACGTGATCGGATTGGCGCCCCATTCGCTTCGGGCCGTGGAGCTGAAGGATCTGGGTGCGCTGCTGGATCGGCTGCCGCAACTTCCGGTTCATCTCCACATCGCCGAGCAGACCGGCGAAGTCGAGTCTTGTCTTGAGCACTCGGGAAAGCGACCGATCGAGCTGCTTTGCGCCAGTGGATTGCCGAATTCCGACTGGTGCTTGATCCACGCAACCCACTGCATCGCGGCCGAGCTGGATCGCCTGGCCCAGGCAGATGTCGTTGTCGGCCTATGCCCCAGCACTGAAGCCGATCTGGGTGACGGTATCTTTCCCGCCGCCGAGTGGCAGCTGCGCGGGGGAAGACTGGCCATCGGGTCGGACAGCAATGTGATGACGTCAGCACCCGGCGAATTGCGCCAGCTCGAATGGAGTCAGCGACTGACGCTCCAGCAGCGCAACGTATTGATTGAATCGGGTGCCAGCCATCTTGGGACCAGTCTCTGGTGCCAGGCTTCGAAGGGCGGTGCCCGGGCGCTGCGACAGACAGCGGGTCTTCTGACGATCGGATGCCGAGCCGATCTGGTGCAGCTGCGCGCCGATCACCCGATGTTGCAGGGGCTGTCGCCTGATCAGGCCCTGGATAGCTTCGTGATGTCGAATCAGTGCGACATGATCGACTCGGTCTGGGTCGCGGGGCGCTGCAAGGTCCGGGGAGGTCGCCATCTGGACCATGAGTCACTGTCCGAAGCTTTCGCCGATCTGCGCGGTCGCCTGATGGCTTCAGTCCAGACATGAGCCTGCCCTTCTCACCGTCCAGCGAGCGTAACAAACGGCCGATCGCGCGTGCGCTGCTAGCCCTCTTGCCGCAACAGGCCCGTGTGCTGGAGATCGGCTCTGGTACGGGGCAGCATGCCGAGTTCTTTCTCGCTCAGCGACCGGATCTGCAGTGGACGGCAACGGAAATGACGGACCGTCTCGTTGACCTGGAGCGTCGATTGGGTGGCCTCGCTGCCCCAGTCCGTGTCCAGCTTCTGGAGATCGGATCGGACGCCTGGCCCACCGGTCCCTTCGAGGCCGTGTTCACTGCCAATACGCTGCACATCATGCCGTGGTCTCGAACACCCGTTTTGATAGAACAGGCCGCCGCAAGCCTGGAGTTTGGCGGCAGGCTCTATTGCTATGGGCCCTTTGCCGATGCGGGCAGGCACAACTCAGATGGCAACTGGAGATTCGATCGGTCCCTGCGCTCAGAGGACCCGGCCATGGGCATTCGAGATCTGACGGACCTGCGTCGTTTGGGTGCTGCATGGTCATTGCCCATGATTGGCGTGATCAGCATGCCTGCCAATAACCGCTTGCTTGTCTTTGAGCGCTGCTGACCGCATAACGCTATTCAGGCACCAGGAAAGCTCCAGAACAGTCACTAGATAAGCCGGTTCCTTCCGGCACCATCCAAAAGGTAAACCCCGTTCATGACCGAGTTCTATCGTGAGTTGCTGCAGCAGGCTCAGGGCCTGATGTCAGGCCAGAATCACCGCATTGCCAATGCGGCCAATCTCAGTGCGTTGATTTACCAGCATCTGGATCGAGTGAACTGGGCAGGTTTCTATTTCCTCGAGGGCGATGAGTTGATCGTTGGACCCTTCCAGGGCCAGCCCGCCTGCGTGCGGATCGAGATGGGCCGCGGCGTTTGCGGAACGGCTGCAGCCTCGCGTGAGACTCAGCGAGTGGCCGATGTTCACGCATTCGAAGGCCATATTGCCTGTGATCCAGCCTCGCGTTCGGAGATCGTCGTGCCGCTGGTCGTGCATGGGGAAGTGATCGGCGTGCTGGATATCGACAGCCCTGAACCCGACCGATTCAGCGCCGATGATCAGGTGGGCATCGAGGGTCTCGCTGCAGCCTATGTGGTTTCCTTGGGTGGAACCACTTCGAGCAGCTGAGCGGGGGGCTGGTCCAACAAGTCCATGATCACCAGCGTGCCGGGCTTGAGTCCCGGAACAGGCAATAGTCCGCCCAGGCGCAAGATCAATTCCTCCAGGCCCGGGTTGTGACCGACGAGCAATAGCTCACCCTCACTGCGAGCGGCTTCGATCTGCTCAAGGAGGTCCTGGTAGGACGCGAGCCAGAGTCCGTTTTCGAGGACGTAATCGACGGACAGGCCTTTGAAGGACTGCTGAGCCGTTTGCTGCGTTCGCAGTGCAGGAGAAACTCGCGCCTGCTTGGGAAGCGAGTGTGGCGTCTCCCGTAACCAGCGATTGAGGTGTCGACACGCCAGGAAACCGCGCTCATCCAGAGAGCGATCGATGTCTCGCCCGGTCTCGCTGTGATGCTCGGCTCGAGCGTGACGAAGTATCCAGAGTTTCATGCTGGCCGATCCGGCCGCCAGCGCGCCATGAGTGGTTCAATGTCCAGATTGCCGCCGGAAAGGATCAGGCCGATTCTCTTACGATGATACGCCTCGGGTCGGCTCTGGATGTCCTTGAGCAATGCCGCCAGCGCTACGGCGCCGGAAGGCTCGATCACCTGTTTGAGGTGGGTCCAGAGCAATCCCATGGCATCGACGATTTCAGACTCCGTCACCGTGATCACCCGGTCCACATGTTCGACGATCAAGCCCAGATTACGCTCGCCAACCAGTGCACGGAGGCCGTCAGCGATTGTATCGGGCTGGTGATGGTCTACGCGTACTCCCTGAGCCAGGGAACGAACCGTATCGTCAGCGCCCAACGGCTCAGCCCCCAGGACCTTGATCGACCCCTGAGCCTTTGCGGCCAGAGCACTGCCCGCCAGTAATCCGCCGCCACCGACGGGGGCAATGACGTGGCTCAAGTCATCGACCTGTTCGATCAGTTCCATGGCACACGTGCCTTGACCGGCAATGATGCGATCGTCGTCATAGGGCGGAACGCCTTCGAAACCCTGATCGGTCCAGCCGCGCAATCCGGCTTCTCGCGCCGCCTGGTTCGGCGCGCAGAAATGAACCTCGCCGCCGTTGGCCCGGACCGCGTCGACCTTGAAGCGAACTGCGTTTTC
>JBCDLQ010000064.1:0-8510 GCA_039414335.1 Pseudomonadota bacterium
AATCGTCCGGACCATTGTTGATGACCACGATTTGCTCGACCTGGCGATCGAGCTGGTTGAGCAAAACGTGGTCATCAACAATGGTCCGGACGATTCGGTCACGATGCCGGTCAAAGACGGACTGACTCTGATCAGTCCTGGCGAGAATCTGGGGGTGGCCGAAGCCATCAATCGCGGCGTAGAGCTGCTGGTCGAGTCGGGATATGACAAAGCCCTGCTGATGGATCAGGACAGCCAGATCGACGACAGCCTGGTGACCACGCTCGCTCACCACCTGGATGAGCAGGAACGCACCGGCCAAGCAGTGGCTGCCATCGGCCCGCGGATTCGCGACCACGATGATCAAACACCGGCACCGTTTATTCGATTTCGCCTGCCCTTCAATCAGCGATTGCAGCAGGAACAGGGCGTGGTGTCCTGCGATTTCCTGATCACTTCCGGCTGCCTGATCAACCTGACCCACTGGAACGACATCGGCCCGATGCGCACAGCCTGGTTCATCGACAACATCGATCTGGAATGGTGTTTCCGGGCCCACAAACGCGGCTTTCTGGTGATGGGCTGTTTCGAGGCCACGCTGGACCATCGCATCGGTGAGCGCGAACGACTGTTCGGCCTGGTGTCCTACCGCCGCCACTCACCGGAGCGGCTCTACACGATGATGCGGAATCGGGTCTTTCTCTATCGATCGGGCGCGCCAAGCGCGTGGATCGTTCAGGATGCGCTTCGGGCCCTCGGGAAACTCGGTCTGTTCAGCCTGATCGCGCCTCGCTTTCAGCACATTCGGCAGATGCTCAGGGGCGTGAGAGACGGATTTCGAACGCGTCCCCTGCCCTGAGTGAATCAGTCGGATTCGAGGCCGGCGAGGACCGCCTCCGCCGCACGCCGGGAAAAATGGGTCTCGACATTGGTCAGCCCGCCGTCAGCCAGGCGATTCCACAGGGCTTCGTCCTCGTACAGGCGAAGGACCTGATCGGCGAAATCCTCGGCTGATTCGGCGACCAGCACGTCCTGCTCGTGGACCAGATACATGCCCTCGGCGGCACAGGGAGTCGCCACCACCGGCAGTCCGTGACTCATGGCCTGGTTGACCTTGCCCTTGACGCCCGCCCCGTAGCGCAGCGGTGCCAGGGAGATTCGGGCGCTGGCCAGCATCGGGTCCAGATCTTCGACGAAGCCGTGGACAACAATGCCGTCCTGCTCACCCAGCGCGCGGATGTCATCCGGCATGCGGCTACCGACCAGATGCAGCTCGATATCCGGCAGGGCCTCGCGGATGCGCGGAAAGATCTCGGCGGCCAGCCAGCGCACGGAATCGATATTGGGCACGTGCTGGAAACCACCCACAAACAGAAGCCCGCGGCGTTCGGACCAGCTTGGCCCTCTGCCGTGCACCCTGTGGATGTTCGACAGCACGCGGATATCGGCAGACGGCACTTCCGATTCGAGCAGCGTCTGCTCGACGGGACTCACGACTAGGCTGACATCCGCCTGGGCGATCAATCGGAGTTCCTGTTCTCGCGTGGCAGCAGCCTGCTCGACCTGCACCGCATCACCGGTCAATTCGGCTTCACGCTGCTCGCGCAGGTAGTGCAAATCCACCGTATCGAAGACCAGAGTGGCGTCGGGCGCGTTATGGCGCAGACGGGATAGCTGTGGCGACAATACGTAGTGGCGGCTGGCGAACACCAGATCCAGATCGCGCCCATGCTCGGCCAACCAGGGCTCGAGCTCGCTGACAGCCGGCGCATGCAGTACTTCGATACCCGCCTGGGTCAGCTGATCCGTATAGCCTTGGACGTACTGACGATTTTCGGCCATGAAGCTGACCTGGTAGCCCCGCGCCAGCAGCAGATCCATCACCGCCCGGATGCGAACCGAACCGGAGTCGTGATCGGGCTGGGGCGTGGTGGCATCCAGAATCAGCGCCCGCTTGGCAAATCGCCGGTAGCGCAGATGACGCACCGGGTCCGTGCGCTCAGAATCCGGCTCCGGAGCTGGATGGGAAGCCAACACCTCGACCCACTTCTCGGCAAAGCGTTCCCGATTGATGACCTGATGGCGCTTGGCGCCACTGCTTTCATCCGTTCCGGAGGTGCCGCCCTCGTGATGAACGATCGTGCACGCAGGCTGCACCAGCACCCGCTTGCCCGCTTCACGCATCTGGAAGCACAAATCCGTGTCTTCATAGTAGGCCGGTCGGAAGCGGGTATCGAATCCGCCCAGGTTTTCAAAGTCCTTGCGGCGAATGGCCAGGCAGGCGCCGGAGACATAGTCCGCCTCGCTGACAAAACCGTATTGAGGCTCGTCTGGTGATGCGCCCTTGCCGTAGTTCCAGCCAGATGCATCGTTGAAGATGATTCCGCCGGCTTCCTGGAGGCGACCATCGGGATACACCAGTCGGGCACCGACGATGCCCGCCGAGGGATCATCATTCAACGGTTCGAGCAAGGCCTCCAGCCAGCCTTCGGTCACCGTCGTGTCGTTGTTCAGAAAGACCAGCTGCTCTCCTCGGGCCGCAGCCGCACCGCGGTTGCAGCTGTCGATGAAGCCGGCATTCTGTTCGTTGCGTATCACGCGCAGTCCGCCGCACTTGGCCAGGTAGTCTTCAGTGCCGTCGCTTGAGCAGTCATCGACGACGATCACTTCGAAGCGCGTGGCGCCGGCCCTTTCCACCAGGCTGTTCAGACAAGCGGAGGTCAACTCGACCTTGTTATAAACCGGGATGATGATGCTGGCCTGAGGCTGATCGACCGCATCAATGCTGACGGGCAGCAGGCGGACCGGCTCGGTCTGGATCGCTTCTGATACAGCCTCTTCGATCGATTCGCCAACGGCTTCAGGCGGCTGCTCATACAGGCCGTGAAGAAGTCCTCGTCCACCGTCTCGACGCCAGCTACGCAGCAGCTTGGCGCTCAGCGATAGCCAGCGCAGTGGGTTCCACAAACCCATCTTCAGCATGGCGCGGATCAGGCGAGCACCAAATCGCAGTGGACGAGTCAGGCGCCAGGACAGGCTCCGGCTCATCAGGGCAATATGCTGCTCGACGGCTCGCTGTGCGTCAGCAGCCACAGCCAGCTCGTGCTCGCGCTCGGCCAGGCGCTGATCGCGCTGGACGAGTTCACTGTGGCTGGCTTTGAGCGCGATATCCAGTCGATCGATCGACCGCTGCTGCGCCCGAGAGGCCTGCTCAAGTTGCCCATATTTCTCGCGTTCTTCGCTCAGGGTCGCTTCCAGCGACCGAGCCCAGGTTGTTCGCTCACTCGCCAGCCGTTCCGAGCGACGCGCCCAGTCCGTGCGCTGCTCGATATCGTCCTGCATCTTGTCGATCAGGGCTGTTTGCTGCCTTGCCTTGAGTCGGCTGGCTCGCAGTTGTTCGCTCAAGACGCCGGCTTGCACGGAGAACTGGGGGATGATCGGCGACCAGGCGGCTGCCTCATCCGCCTCGCCACAGAGGGCACGGTAAGCAGCGGCGGCTTGGGCAACCTTGGGTGCCTGACCCGCTGCCCGACCCAGACGCACCAGGTGATCACGACGTTCGGACCAGTCCTTCACCGTCGCCACAAAGGCAGCCGGCTCGGGATCGAACAACACGCCATCAACCCCGTGCTCAATCCGTTCGGCGAAGCTGCCCAGACGCGTCGCCATCGGCGTCAGACCCAGCGCTCGAATTTCGGACAGGACGTAATTCCAGGTTTCCGGCACGGTCGAGAGAAACAGCACCGCGTGCGGATTGACCGTCGCCAGCAGCTCGGGCAGGTGCTCCGCATCGTAGTCGAGTACCACGTCCACGCCGGCCCGGCCAAACAAGGAATGCGCTTCGCGCCCCGCACCCAACAGCGTGATGCGCGCCATCGGATGGAGCGCATCCAGCGCCGATTTCAGCAAGCCCAGACCCTTTCCTACGCTGATCCGACCGACAACGGCCAGACGCAGCGGGCCCTGGTCGGGCGCCGTGACAGGCAAGGCATCCGGCCAGCGTTCAGGTGGCGTGAAGCCATGCGGACGAACGGCAATCTCGGGCAATCGATTCCCGCACAGGCGCTGCCAGCGGTCTGCTACGTGGCGCGTCGGGGCCAGCAGCTGCACCTGCTGCTCGACCACCGCGTCGGCCCAGGCCTTGCCCAGCGACTCCCAGTACCTCGCCTGATCGTGTTCGAACAGCAGCGGCGCTTTTTGCCGCGCCAGCGCTGAAGTCAAATCCAGCTGGCCCTGATCGTCGAGTGCATCGAGCGGATCTTCATGCAGGATCGGGCTTAAGGGATAAAAATCATGCAAGACGCCCAGGGTCGTGCAGCCGGTACGCAAGGCATCGAAGCTGTGGCCGATCAGCGAAGAAACCACCACGCGACCCACCCCATAGCGCTGGACGATCTGGTCCAGAAGATCGGCGTAGTGGGGATGGTGATCGATCGTGTCGGCGATTGGCGGCGTCAGGGTCCACTCCGCCATTGGTGTCGCGGATTCGAGGCCGGAAAAGAGGCGCAGCCGCTGGCCATGTTCACAGCCGTCCTGACGTCCCGCCGCACTCAGAATCAGATGGCGACCACCGCGATCATAGCGGCACTGGTCGGCGATCCAGCGAGCGACGCCGCCGCCCCAGGCGTGGGTGATGTGCAGCGTCAGGGGTGCTGAGCTCGTTGGGCTCAGGAACTCCGGCAACGATGACACGCCGGCCTCCAGCAAGCCTTCAAGCCTGGCGCGCAGTGTTCCGAAGGCGGCGAGGAACTGCGGTCGCTTGAGTTAGCCCGCATCCAGTGCGCGCTCCGGGTCAAGGAGGTACAGATCGTCGACGACCACCATTTCCAGTCTGGCGTCGTTGGGTCGTGGACCGGGTGGCACGAAAATCAGGGAACCCTCCGGAGCGCGGCACGGCACCGCCAGGCCTGTCCCCGCACCCGCTGTCAGACTGTGCGGATCGATCGCTTGATCGGCCAGCGCCAGTCCGGCCAGTGGATTGAGCTCTGAATGGTAGTTGCCCGGCAGCACCAGCGCCTGGCCGCCCGGGACCTGCGCCGGAAGGGCTTGCAGCCGTTCTGCGAGCAATGACGAGAGGTCCAGCCCACTGCGCAGCATCAACAGCCCATCAGACTCTGGCAGCACACCACTCAGACCGTCGACAGGATCGAAACCGATGAGCGTCCCGGGCCAGGCGTTCAGATCGGCCGCGTCCGACGAGCCGGCCACTGAGAAGAACGCCGCACCAGGCAGCCGGTCTCGAGTGCGCTTCAGCCAGTCCGCATCGATCCGTCCGCTCTGATCGGCCAGACACAGTACCCGCAGCCAGTCGAGCTGTGGCAGCGTACGGGTTCGAGATTCTGTCTGACGGTCGGGCAGCATGCGATTGTCTTGATTAGTCGTCGTCTTGGGTCGTCGGGTTATGTGGTCATGTAAATTCGTTTTGAATCCTGCAATCCACGACGGCGAGAAACCAGCGCGGTCGGCGAGGCCTGAACAGCCCGGCATTATAGCGCTCACCATCACAAAACACGCGATCAAACCTCTCGGTCAGCATGGTGGACGGGTACACTAGAGCGCGTGTTGCGACGTCTACTTTTTCATCTGTTTCTGTTCAGCTTCGGCCTGGCGCTGGGACTTGGCGGTCCCTGGGTCTGGTGGCTGGATCGCGAGGCCGAACGCCGCTTCTCAGAACGACAGTGGACCCAGGACAGCCGCATCTATGCCCGCGCGCTGGAAATCTATCCGGGCCGACGCCTCAGCCTGAATGATCTCATCGTCGAGCTGGAACGGATTGGCCTGCAGACCGGCGATCCCGCCCGTGTGGGTCGCTATCGCCAATCGGGCAATCGCGTTGATCTGCACGCGCCGGCCTTTCGCTTTCCTGATACCGACCAGGGCGCCCAGCGTTTGACCGTCACTTTTGCCGCAAACCGGGTGGAAGCCGTCAACATCTCCTCCGGAGCGACCTCGGCCCTGGTCCGCCTGCCACCGGCGGAGTTGGGCAACCTGCTGCCCAGCGGCAGCGATGACCGCACCCTGACGCGCCTGGCCGACTTCCCGCCCCTGCTGGTGACCGGCATTCAGGCTGTCGAAGACCGGCAATTTCGCCATCATCACGGTATCGACCCGCGCGGCCTGGCCCGCGCCATCTGGACCAATCTCCGTCGCGGCGCCATGGTTCAGGGCGGTTCGACGATCACCCAGCAGCTCGTCAAGAATCTGTTTCTGAGCCCGGACCGCAGTTTGATCCGCAAGCTCAATGAAGCCGTGATGGCGGTCAGCCTCGAACGCCATTTCAGCAAGGGCGAGATCCTTGAGGCTTACCTCAATGAGGTGTATCTGGGTCAGGACGGCGCGCAGGCCATTCATGGATTCGGGCGGGCCAGCGAGTACTACTTCGGCCTGCCGGTCCAGGCGTTGGATGCGGACCAGATCGCCCTGCTGATCGGCATGGCGCGGGGCGCCTCCTGGTACAACCCGGTGCGCAATCCCGAGCGCGCCCGCAGCCGACGCGACTACGTGCTGAATCAGTTCCTGGAAACGGGTCTGATCGACGCCAGCCAGCACGACCGATTCGCCGCACGCGAGCTGGATGTATCGCGCAACCGCTCCCGACGGCAGCGACCCAATGCGGCGTTTCTGGAACTGGTCGCCCGTCAGCTGCGCCAGGATTACCGCGATGAAGACCTGCGGGGCACGGGCCTGAAAGTCTTCACCACCCTGTCGCCCTCGGCCCAGCTGGCTGCCGAGCGGGGCTTGAGCGAGGGCCTGACGCAGGCCGAGCGCGAACCCAATGAACTGCAGGGCGCTGCCATTCTGGTCGAACCGTCCAGCGGAGAGATCCGGTCGCTGGTCGGCGATCGACAGAGCGCTCGACGCGGCTTCAATCGAGCGCTGGACGCACGCCGCTCGGTCGGTTCCGTGATCAAGCCCTTCGTCTATCTACTGGCCCTCGCCCAACCCGATCGCTACACGCTGGTGACGACCTTGAGCGACGAACCGATACAGGTCGATCTGCCCGGTCGCGAACCCTGGCAGCCGCGCAACTACGACGACATCAGCCACGGCGAGGTCGCCCTGATGGACGCCCTGGCCAATTCCTACAACCAGGCCACGGTGGCTCTGGGCCTGCAGGTCGGCTTGCCGTCCTTGTTCCGCC
This sequence comes from Pseudomonadota bacterium, assembly GCA_039414335.1. GTDB lineage: Bacteria > Pseudomonadota > Gammaproteobacteria > Xanthomonadales > Wenzhouxiangellaceae > Wenzhouxiangella. Next base: position 7,121 of record JBCDLQ010000064.1, read on the forward strand.
TGTTGGGCCAGCTCGGCATCGAGACCGGCACTGAGCAACACCCATCGGCACTGTTGGGCGCGGTTTCGCTGACCCCGCTGCAGGTGGCCCAGCTTTATCAGCCGCTGGCGGCCGAAGGCTACAGCACCCCGCTGCGCGCCATTACCCAGGTCGTCGATGCAGACAACCGCGAGGTCGGTCGCTACCCCATGCGCCTGCGGCCGATTCGAGAAGAAGATGCGCTCGCACTGCTGGACTTCGCCCTCCGTCATGCGGTCACCGACGGTACGGCCCGCAGCCTGGGCTTCCGCCTGAACGACGATCCGGGCGTGCGCGGCAAGACCGGCACCACCAATGACCGCCGCGACGCCTGGTTCGTGGGCTACACTCGCGAATGGCTGGGCGTGGTCTGGTCCGGTCGCGACGACAATGCACCGGCCGGCGTGACGGGTTCAGCCACGGCCTTGCCCGTGTGGGCGAACATCTTCAATCGACTGCCCAGCAGCCAGCAATCGACCGCATGGCCCGAATCGCTGGACTGGTTCTGGGTCGATTGGCCGCAGGCCCGACTGGCCAATGAAGACTGCCCGAACGCCCGAGCCATTCCCTTTGTCTCGGGCTCGAATCCGACCGAATTGTCGGACTGTTTCGAACCCGCCCCAACTTCACGCCGTTCGCGTGGTCGAAGGCGCTGAACCTGATCAAAAGACACGCTGACCGCTCATGATTCAAACCCAACGCACCCTTCAAACTCTCGCGCTCGCCGGCATCACGCTGTTCCTCGCCGCCTGCGCTACACAGCCACCGGCACCGATCGAAGATCGAAGCGTGGCGGAGCAGGTCCGAGCGCCGGCAGCGGAACAGACGCGCGGCCTGCAGGTCTATCCGCTGCGCAACCCGGCCGTGAACGAGCTCAGCGACGCCGCCTTGGCCGCCGAGCAGCAGGGCGACCTGGACCAGGCCACGCTCTTGCTGGAACGAGCCCTGCGCATCGAGCCGCGCGACCCGGAATTGCTGCAGCACATGGCCGAGCTGCGGCTGGAGCGTGGCGAATGGGAGCAGGCTGAAAGCTTTGCCTCGCGCTCCTTCGACGTCGGCCCGCGCGTTGGAGAAATCTGCCAGCGCAACTGGCGCACGATCGCCCTGTCCCAGGAGCGCCTCAGCCGCTTTGATGAAGCCGCCAACGCCAGAGAGCGCCTTCAGAACTGTCAGGTCGAGCCGCCGTCCCGCCTGTGATGGCCGGCCCGCTCGCCGATCGATTCGCCGAAGACGGGCCGCTGGCCGGCCTACTCGACGGCTTTCGACCACGCGAGGGCCAGCTACAGCTGGCGGAGACGCGTCCCGTCCGATTTCGCGGCAGAAGACAGCGAAATGCTGACCAAGTTCCTCAAGGTGACCGCCGAGGCGAATG